>NZ_JAAGPB010000186.1:0-15398 GCF_017104585.1 Burkholderia sp. Ac-20392 | reverse complement strand
GAGGTGGCGCACCATCAGCACGGGGCCGCCGATCTGCCCGGCGGGCAGCAGGCTGTTCACCGATTCGCCGACCCAGCGCGCGCGCAGCGCGTTGCCGAGCTCGGCGCCCGGCTGGCCGGGACGGAACATCACGGAGATCGCCACCGCGTCGATCACGAGCGGCACGACGTGGAACGCCGCGACGAGCGCGAGCCCCCAGCCGGCCGCGAGGAACGTGGACGCGACCGCGCCGACGCCCTGCCAGGCAAGGAGTGCAACGAAGAGTGCGGTCCCGAGGGACAGCAGGATGAGGCCGGCGCGTGTCATGACCCGGTCGTGCGTCGCGTGGCCAGTTGCTTGAACACCTGGCGGAAACCGAAATACGCGATCGCGTCCTTCATGTTCGAGATGAAGCGCTTCCACGGCCGCATGCCGGGGTTCGTCACGTATTCGAAGGTGAGCGACACGCGCATCTCGTTCTGGCCGAGCGGCGTGATGCGGTGGCGCAGCTTGTCGCCGTCGAACAGCACGATGCCGCCGTCGGCGATCTGGACGGAGCCCGGTTCGTCGGCCACGTCCGGATTGCGCGTGTGCAGCTCGTAGTCGAGCCGGCACGACGATTCGTCGATCACGCCGATCAGCAGCGTGTAGCGGCGGCCGTCGTAGTACGACGTGTCGTAGTGCCAGCCGATGTGGTCGCCGGGCTTCGTGTAGTAATACAGCGCGTATGCGTGCGGATCGTCGTCCGGCGACAGCATCAGCTTGTCGCCCGTGACCTTCTCGAGGAAGGAGATGAGAGCCTTCGAGCGATACAGTTCGGCGATGTACGGCGCCTGCTCGTCGATCGCATGACGGCTCACGCTGCCGCCCTGCTTGTGGCCGGGCAGGTAATTGCGGTTCAGGCCGGCCTGCATCGCGCGCGCGGCGTCGGCCAGCTTCGCATGTGCGTCGGCCGGCAGGAAGGCGTCGAGGTACAGGAACGAGCCCTGGCGCGTGTAGTCGCCGCGCAGGCGGTCGAGGTCGAGCGTGCCGACGGAGTCGGCCACGGTGCGATCGGGGTCGGCTGCGGCCGCGCGCACGGGCGCGGGGCGTGCCGGGCTCAGCACGGAGTCGTCGCGCGTGCTAGGAGTCATTTGGAAGCCTGGATTTCAGTTGAATTCTGCGAAACATGGCCGCGCCGGACGATGCGCCACCAGTCGAACACGACCCACGCGGCGAACAGCGGGGCGCCGATCGACGCCGCGAGCAGGAACGGCTCGACGCCGTCGAACAGCGTCACGAGCGGCAGCAGGTAGAGCACGTCTTCGGTTTCGAAGCCGCCGGCGAATGCCTGCTTGGTGCCGGCCTTGCCGGCGAACGATTCGATCCGCATGCGCAGGAAGAAGATCAGCGCCACGGCGGCGCCGGCCACCGCGCCGAGCAGCACCGGCGACGCGGCCATCTGGCCGCCCTGGGCGACGATGCCGACGCCCATGCTGACGAACAGCGCGACCGTGACGAGCGCGTCGGCCGCGAGGTCGTAAAAATGACCGATCTTGCTGGATTTGCCGCTGATGCGCGCGAGCTCGCCATCGGTGTGGTCGACGAAGTTCGACAGCACGATCAGGAACGCGCCTGCATTGCTCCAGCCGAAGCCGCCGTGCGCGAGGCACCAGGCGCCGGCGAGGCCGATCAGCAGACGAACGGTAGTGAGGTGATTCGGGGTGACGGGCGTGTCGACGAGCGGTCGGACAAGCGAGCGCGCGAGCCGCGCATCCCAGGTGCGTGGCAGGGGCGGTTCGGAACGTGTGGCGGTTTTTCTTTGGTCCATCGGCGAAATATATACGGAATTGTAATTTGTTGCTTTTTATTCGATCAATGTCCTGACATGAGGGAGTGTTACCGCGTCTTGCAGCGATCGGCCGGCCAAAAAGCGCATGCGCGAAAGGGCGGCCGAGCGGGGCGGCGGGATCCGTATTTCAGTGTGGTTCGCGTCGCGCCGCTGTCAAGGACGGACGGGCCTCACAGGCCGGTGTGGTGGTGCTTTTCGCACTTTCCGGCGAGCGTCGCGCGGCGCGTGCGAGCTTGACGTGTGTCAGGTCGGGACAAGCCGCATCGGGTGACAATTGGCCGCGCCGGACGGGTGTCGGGAATTGCCGATCAACAGGCAATAAATTCCAGTTGAAATCCGTCGATTGATGCGCGCGGGTTGGCGATCGCCGGCCGGTTTTTCGGTTCAAGGCTTTCGTGCACCTTTCGCGTGCATCCGCTTCAAACGGAGCGCCTGTCACAGAACGGTCGTTCGATACCCGGCAAATCCGGCAAGGATCTTTTTCATTTAGCGGACATTTCGCGGCAATGGCCTCTGCGATACTCCGACCGTGCCTGTGGTGCCGGCCGCCCCTCGCGGCCCCAAGGGCTTCATGTCGCTCCGGAGACACCCCCCGCGACGTCAACGACAGACCAAAGCGTCAGAAACCAGCCATGTCTTCATCACGCATCCTCGCTCCCGCCCTGCGTTCGCTCGTCCGCACCGCCGACGAAGCCGCCGCGCTGATCCGTCCCGGCATGACCGTCGCCATGAGCGGCTTCACCGGCTCGGGCTATCCGAAGGCCGTACCGGCCGCGCTTGCCGCCCACATCGACGCGGCGCACACGCGCGGCGAGGACTTCCGGATCAACGTGCTGACGGGCGCATCGACCGCGCCGGAACTCGACGGCGCGCTCGCCCGCACCAACGGCATCTCGATGCGCCTGCCGTACCAGTCCGACCCGACGTTGCGCGACAAGATCAACGGCGGCGAAGTCGACTACCAGGACGTCCACCTGAGCCACGTCGCGCAGTACGCATGGTTCGGGCTGTATGGCGATCTCGATGTCGCGATCGTCGAAGTCGCGGGCATCCGCGAGGACGGGCTGCTGATTCCGTCCGCGTCGATCGGCAACAACAAGACCTGGCTCGAACGCGCGAAGCACGTGATCCTCGAGGTCAACTCGCGCCAGCCGCTCGGCCTCGACGGGATGCACGACGTCTATTACGGCACCGCGCTGCCGCCGCACCGCAAGCCGATTCCGCTGACGAAGAGCGACGACCGGATCGGCGAGCCGTACCTGCGCTGCCCGGCCGACAAGATCGTCGCGATCGTCGAGACCGACGCGCCGGATCGCAGCAATGCGTTCTCCGCGCCGGACGCGACGTCGAAGCAGATCGCGCTGCAACTGATCGACTTCCTGCGCCATGAAGTGAAGCGCGGCCGCCTGCCGGAAAACCTGCTGCCGCTTCAGTCGGGCGTCGGCAACATCACGAACGCGGTGCTCGCGGAGCTTAGCTCGGCCGGCTTCTCGAACCTGACCGCGTACACCGAAGTGATCCAGGACGGCATGCTCGACCTGCTGCAGGACGGCACGTTGAGCTTCGCGTCGGCCACCGCGCTGTCGCTGAGCCCGGCCGCCGTGCAGCGCTTCGCCGACGAAATCGCGACGTTCCGCGAAAAGATCGTGCTGCGCCCGCAGGAGATCAGCAACCATCCGGAGCTCGTGCGCCGGCTCGGCTGCATCGCGATGAACGGGATGATCGAGGCCGACATCTACGGCAACGTGAACTCGACGCACGTGATGGGCACGAAGATCCAGAACGGCATCGGCGGCTCGGGCGACTTCGCGCGCAACGGCTACCTGTCGTGCTTCATGTCGGCGAGTACCGCGAAGGGCGGTGCGATCTCGCGGATCGTGCCGATGGCGAGCCACGTCGACCATACCGAGCACGATGTCGCGGTGGTCGTCACCGAGCAGGGCCTTGCCGACCTGCGCGGCCTGTCGCCGAAGCAGCGTGCACGCAAGGTCATCGCGACCTGCGCGCATCCCGACTACCGGCCGATGCTCGAGGATTACTTCGAGCGCGCGTCGCGCGACAGCTTCGGCAAGCACACGCCGCACCTGCTCGCCGAGGCGCTGTCGTGGCACGAGCGCTACGTGCGCACGGGCACGATGAAGGCCTGACGCGGGCGAAGCGGGCGCGCGCCGCGTGCGCCCGTCAATCCATCGCCGCGTGCGCGATATCCACGCTCGCCGCTTTCTGCGGCGGGCGGATCAGCAGCAACAGCGGAATCATCAGCAGCGTCGCGACGAACATCAGCTTGAAGTCGTTCAGGTACGCGATCATCGACGCCTGCTGGTTGATCGTGCGGTCGAGCAGCGCGATGTCGAGGCGGCTGCCGGCGATCGCCTGCACGGCCGGGTTGAACGGCGTGATGTGGGTCGCGAGGTCGGCGTGCGCGACCTGCGTGTTGCGCGTCATCAGCGTCTGCACGATCGAGATGCCGATACTGCTGCCGATGTTGCGCATCAGGCTGTAGGTGGCCGTGCCGTCCGCACGCAGGTCGGGCGGCAGCGTCGAGAACGACAGCGCGCTCAGCGGCACGAACACGAGCCCCAGCCCGAAGCCCTGCACCACGCCGGGCCACACGATGTCCGCTTCGGACAGCACGACCGTGTACTGCATCATCTGCCATAGCGCGAGCGCGGAAATCGACAGCCCCGCGAGCAGCAGCATTCGCGCATCCACGTATTTCAGCAGCCTGCCGACGAACAGCATCGCGATCATCGTGCCGGCGCCGCTTGGCGCGGTGACGAGGCCCGTCGTCGCGACCGGGTAGCCCATCAGGTTCTGCAGCATCGGCGGCAGCAGCGCGCGCGTCGCATACAGCACCGCGCCGACCACGAAGATGAACAGCGTACCGGTGGCGAAGTTCGGGTCGCGCAGCAGTTCCGACTTGAAGAACGACGCCTTGCCGACGGTCGCCGTATGCACGAGGAAGAACGCGAAGCTGAGTGCCGCGACGATCGCCTCGATGCGGATCTCGTACGAGCCGAACCAGTCGAGCTGTTCGCCGCGGTCGAGCATCGCCTGAAACGCGCCGATCGCGAGCGCCAGCGTCGCGAAGCCGAACGCGTCGAACTTCACGTGCGGGCGCGGCGCGCGCGCGGGCAGGAAGGTCATCACGCCGGCGAGCGCGAACGCGCCGATCGGCACGTTGATGAAGAACACCCAGCGCCAGTTGTAGCTGTCGGTGAGCCAGCCGCCGAGCGTCGGGCCGAGGATCGGGCCGACCATCACGCCCATCCCCCAGATCGCCATCGCCTGGCCTTGTTTCTCGCGCGGATTGATGTCGAGCAGGATCGACTGCGACAGCGGCACCAGCGCGGCGCCGAACACGCCCTGCAGCAGGCGGGCGCCGACGATCTGCACGAGTGTCTCGGACAGCCCGCACAGCGCCGACGCGACCGTGAAGCCCGTGATCGACACGATCAGCAGCCGTTTCACGCTGAGCCGGTCGGACAACCAGCCGGTGAGCGGGGTCGCGATCGCCGCGGCGACGATATAGGAGGTCAGCACCCACGTGATCTCGTCCTGCGACGCGGACAGCGTGCCCTGCATGTGCGGTAGTGCGACGTTCGCGATCGTGCTGTCGAGGGTCTGGATCAGCGTGGCGAGCATGATCGACAGGGTCAGCATCGGCCGGTTCAGTGCGGGCGAGGCGGGGGCGTCGGCGGCGGGGTTCAAGCGGGTGTCTCCACGGGGCGGTCGCCGTGGGCGGCGATCCGGAATGGCTGAAATTATAAGCACGCTTATTATATATCCGCTTATCGCCACGCCGCGAGCCGAGGCCGTTTCAGGCTTGACCCTATAATTCGCGGATGGACAAGACTTACGAGAACCGGATCGGCTATCTGATCGCCGACGTCGCCCGCCTGAACGGACGCCTGTTCGACCGGCGTGCGAAGCGCATCGGGCTGACACGGGCGCAAAGCCGCGTGCTCGCGTACCTGACGTGGAAGGGCGAGATGAATCAGGCGCGGCTCGCCGAATGGCTCGAGATCACACCGATCTCGCTCACGCGGCTGCTCGACCGGATGGAAAGCTATGGCTGGATCGAGCGCATCACGAATGACGACGATCGCCGCGCATTCGTGATCCGGCTGACCGACAAGTCGCGCGAGATCTTTCCGCAGATGCTCGAAGTGGGTGACACGGTCGCCGACGACGGGCTGCGCGGCTTCACGCCCGACGAACGCGATACGCTGGTGCGGCTGCTCGGGCGCGTGCGCCACAACCTGATCGACTGCGGCGGAGAGTGATGCGGGCCGCCACATGGGCGGGCCGGATGAACGACTTGAAAACACCGGGTGGCAGCGCGCAAGCCCGCCGCGTTTGCCCGCATGCCGGCAGGCGGCGTTGTCATTGCCGTTGCGCCGGTGCCGATGCCCGGCGCGGCCTTCGTCCGGCGGGCACCGGACGACGCGCCCGTCACGCTCGACGAAGCGCGTGCGTGCGCGTCGACGTCGGCTCGGTTGAGTCGACGCTACCTGTTGCGATCTCGGCGAGTCGATGTGCTCAACGGGCCAGCGCCGCGAGCGTGAACGCCGCCAGATAAAGCCCCACACCGTAGGACAGATGCGTGATGAGACTGCGCCGGCGTGCGACGCCCGGGTGCGGCGTGCGTGATGCGGCGATGCCGAAGCCGAACGCGGGCTGCATCACGAAGAACGGTGCGACCACGCTGGCGAGACCGGCGACGAGCGCGGGGAGCGGAGTCGGCGTGCCGATCCATTCCGTGCCCGCGATCGCGACGGGCAGTGCCGCGAACGCGATGCCGATCGCGTAATGCGCAATCCAGCCGAGCGTGCGTTCGCCCGGCACGGGCGCCGCGGCGCCGATCGACACATGCCGGAAGCGGCCTTGCATCATGTGACCGATCCAGCGGCCGACCAGCGCATAGTCGAGCGACGGAATGCCGAATGCGCGCCGCCGGAACAGCGTCCACAGATCCATCACAAGCGTGGCGCCCGCGCCGATCAGCAACAGGTTGAGCAGGACGTCGGGCGCGCTCATCGCGACCCTCCGCGGAGAAGGGAAAGGGCTGCGCGGTGCAGCGGCATACAGCGTGGTTTCAGCGGTTTCATGGCAGTCCGGGCTTGTCTTCATGGAGTCGAGCGACTATCTTGCAACTTCAAGTTCACTTGAGGTCAAGCATGAGCCGGCTGGACATTGCAGATGTGGCGCGACGCTCGGGATTGCCCGCGTCGACGCTGCGCTACTACGAGGAAAAGGGGCTGATCGTCCCGACCGGTCGCCACGGGTTGCGGCGGCAATACGACGAGTCGGTGCTGGAGCGCCTGGCGCTGATCGCACTGGGCCGAGAGGCAGGCTTTTCGCTCGACGACATCCTCGCGATGGTCGGCACGGACGGCCTGCCTGCGATCGATCGCGCGAAGCTCGACGGCAAGGCCGACGAACTCGACCGTACGATCCGCCGTCTCGGCGCCGTGCGCGATGCGTTGCGGCATGCGGCCGTGTGCCCGGCAGCGAACCATCTGGAATGCCCGTCGTTCCAGAAACTGCTGCGCATCGCCGCGCATCGCCATCCGGCGCGCCGCACGAAGACGGAAGGCGCGTAGGCGGCGAGCGTGCATCGGCGGGCTGGCGTGGCTGCCCGATGGCAGGGTGGTGCGCCGAGGCATGCGGTGCCAGACATCGCAAACAGGAACAACGGGGTTGCAGCGTGTGGATTTTGCTTGTGTTTCCTGCCGCATTTGCGGCATCGAGGGTCGCGCCGCATTACGGGATGCTCGCGGGGCTCGCGACGGTGGCCGTCGTGATGGTGACGCCGCAAGTGCTGCTGGCGTTGGGGATCGATTGGGTGACACGGCGGCGCGGGGGCGTTGAACCGTCTGTCATGACCGCACCGCCTGCACAGACCGACAGTCTGGAGGACGAACCGGCTGACGAGCCCGACGATCTACCCGATGTGCCGTTTCGATACGGCGAGCAGGCACGATTCAAACAGCTGGTGCTGATTGCCGACGCCGTGCGCTCCGAAGTCACGCGCAGTTTCTACGACAAGGCGAAGCAGACGATCGAAGCGTACGTGGATGTCGAGACGGGGCGTGACGGTTCGGGGGCGGCGATGGTGTCGGCGGCCGAGCTGGCCCCGGAAGACGGCCCGACCGTCGCGCTGCCGGACGAAATGCTGACCGTGTTCGTGTCGAACGACGGCGCGTGGTCGGGGTTCCGCGTCGGTAACGACACCATCCGGTTCCGCCACGGTGCAATCACGAGAATGCAGCTCACGCAGGTAATTCCGGTTCGCTGGAAGGGTGGCTACATGGTGAAGTTCTGGTTCGACGTACCGAAACGGAACAGTAAAGGCGATTGCGGGCCGCATTCGAACTGGTTCTATCTTGCGGCGGACTATTCTGGCCGCCGCACACGCACGCTCATCCATGCATGTCGCGAGATCGCGTCGGTGCTCGGCGTGGCGTTCGACGTCGACGAAACCGGCGACGACTGATTCACCCCGCGTAATACACGCGACATTCCTGCTCGCGCCCGCGCACGATGCGCTTGCCGACGAGCGAGCCGTACGTTTCGGTGAAGACGGTGCGCTGGTGCTCGCATTGCAGGGCGTCGTAGAAATAAAGCGACACCCAGTCGGTCGGTCGGGACGCCTCCGGCGTGCGCATCGCGGCATGCAGGCACAGCGCGGTGAAATGCCAGCCACCCTTGGTCATGTGCATCACGGGCAGCGGCACGTAGCCGTCCGCATTCGGGCGCCGATGCGCGGTGACGCGTTGCACAACGCCAGGCGTCGGCAACACGCCGGCGGCGGCCTTGCTGCGGTACAGGCGGTCGATGTAGAGCAGCAGTTCGACGGGCGGCTCCGTGCCGGGGCCGGCGTCCTGCACGTGGCCCTGCCAGCGCCGGCGGCGGCTCAGCACGTTGTCGAGCGCGGTGCGGATGCCGGCCGCGCGCCGCGGGCCGACGCCCGAGATCGTCTCGAGCTGGCCGTTGCGGGCTGCGCGTTCAAGCTCCTCGAGCGTATCGATGTGCAGCAGGTCGTGAATGCGCAGCGCGAGTGCGTGGCCGATGCCCGGCACCGCTTCGAACGCGGAGGTGCGTTCGGCGTCGCCGCACAGCCGGTCGAGCTGGCGCCAGCGCCCCGTCACCAGCAGTTCGGCAATCGCCTGGGCGACACCCGTGCCGATCTCGGGCAGCATCCCGAGCGCATCGACGCCGCCGGACTCGAACAGCACGCGGATGTCGAGGTCGAGCGCATCGACCGTCTCGGCCGACGCGCGATACGCGGCGACCCGGTACGGATTCGCGCCCTGGTCAGCCAGCCGCTGCGCCGCCTCGCGCAGGCAGGTCGCGATATGCCGGTTTTCCTCGTACGTTTGGCTGGCGGTCGTCTGCATGGCGAGGGACCCGGGGAAGCACAAACGGAATGGACACGGCGAACGATGCGCCGGTCGGCTTTTCATCATTGTCGCGACACGCGATGAAGAAAACTTGACGCACGTCAATGGCAAACGTAGCACAGGTTCGAAGCGCACGGTCGTACCGGAAGGTGGCACGACCGTGCGTCGCGTGACGCGATCACGCGTCGAGGAACGACTGCGCGTTCTCGGCTTCGGCGGCCGTGCGCAAGGCGGCGAGCGCCCGTTTCTCGATCTGCCGCACGCGTTCGCGCGACATGCCCGCGTCCTGTGCGATCGCGTCATAGGTATCGGGCTCGGTGCCGCCGAGGCCGAACCGGCGGCGCAGCACGTCGGCCTCGGCCGGCGTGACCGACCGGAGCAGCGACCTCACGCACTCGCGCATGCGTGTGTCGGCCAGTTGCTCGAACGGGCTGGCCGATGCCTGGTCCTCGATCAGTTCCACGAGGCCGGTGTCCGCGTCGGGCAGCGGCGCGTCGAGCGACACGGGCTCGGCAGGCAGCGCGAGCACCGCGCGCAGCTTGTCCTCGGCGAGGCCGGTTTCGGCCGGCCGCATCGTCCGGATCGGTTGCATCGCGGGCCTCATTGGGTGAGGTCGATTTCGTAGGTGGCGAGGTTCTTGCCCGAACCGTCGTCGGCCACGACCTGCGTGATGCCGGTCAGGCCGGCCGCCGCCGCGTCGCCGAGGCGGTTCGGCGCGGACGCGAACTGCACGTGCGCAACCGAGCTCGCGAGCTTCGTGAAGCGCCAGCTGCGCTGCGCGCCGTCGGCCGTGCGCGTGATCTTGCCGCGCTGCTTCACGAACGCGATCAGCACGTCGCGGTTCGCATCGGGCGACGCGAAGATCGTCTTGCTGCCGTCGAGGCCCGGGAAGTTGCCGCCGCCGCTCGCGCGGTAGTTGTTGGTCGCGACGATGAACTGCGCGTTCGGGTCGATCGGCGCACCCTTGTACGTCAGGTTCTTGATCCGGCTGCCGACTGCCTGCGTGATGTCGATTTCATATGCGAGATCGGCCGACGTGAACATGTCGAAGTTGTAGCCGGGGAACGTGCTGACGAGCGGCTGCACGGTCGCCTTGGTCGGGTCGATCCGGTTGAAGCGCTTGGCAGCGGTTTCGAGCCAGTTCTTCACGTCGGCGCCGCTCACCTTCACCGCGTACACGGTGTTCGGGTACAGGTACAGGTCGGCCGCGTTGTTGATCGCGAGCGCGCCCGGTGCAACGTCGGTGTAGTCGGTGCCGCCGCCGAAGCCGCTCTTGAACGGCGCGCTGACCGACAGTACCGGCAGCGACGCGTATTGCGGCAGGTTCGCCTGCACGTAGGTCTTCACGTAGTCGGCCTGCGCCTCGTTGACGATCTGGATCGCACCCGGATCGCCGACATCGGCGAAGTACGAGTTCATCCGGTAGTCGGTCGAGCCGATCGGCGTCTTCACGTAGTCGATCGTCGCCTGGTGCTCGGCGGCGATCGCGGCGGACACGGACGGATCGGCCGCGACGTAGCTCTTGTCGGCGTTCTGGATCGGCCGCGCCTCGACGGTCGTCTGCGACTTGTCGACGCTCCACGTCTTGCCGTCGAACTTCAGGCCGAGCTTGATCACGCCGAGGTGCTTGCCCCAGTAGTTGGCCATCACGGTCGGCACGCCGTTGACGGTGCCCTTGACCTTGTCGACGCCCGGCAGGTTGAACTGCGACACGGTGCTGTTCGCGTCCGGGAACACCTGGTGCGAGTGGCCGATCAGCATCGCATCGATGCCGGTCACCTTCGACAGCCACCAGCTGCCGTTCTCCATCGTCGGCGAATACGCGGAATTGTCGAGGCCGCCGTGCGAGATCGCGACGACGAGATCGGCGCCCTTCGCGCGCATCTCCGGAACGTACTTCTCGGCGGCTTCCTTCAGGCCGGTCGTGTAGACCTTGCCATCGAGCCAGCGCTTGTCCCAGTTCATGATCGCGGGCGGCGTAAAGCCGATGATGCCGATCTTCACGGGCGCGCTGACCGTCTTGCCGTCCGGCGTCGTCGCGGTCACGGTGCGGGTCAGGATCGTGTACGGCGTGAACAGCGGCGCGTTGGTCTTCGCGCTGATCACGTTCGCGAGCACCTGCGGGAAGTTCGGGCCCGCGCACTTCTTCTGCTGGGCCGGCGCCGGCAGGCCGTCGACCTCGAACGTGTTGCCGGTCACCTGCGACAGGTACGGCAGCCCGTAGTTGAATTCGTGGTTGCCGATCCCGCCGCCGTCGAATTTCGCGGCGTTCATCACCTTGTAGATCGCGAGCGTCTGGTCGCAGCCGACCGGCTTCACGAGCGCCTGGTAGTCCGACAGCGCGGTGCCCTGGATCGTGTCGCCGTTGTCGAGCAGCAGCGTGTTCGGATACTGCTTGCGCGCTTGCGCAATCAGCGTCGACACGCGCTCGAAGCCGAGCGAATTGTCGGCGGCGAGCTTGAAATAGTCATACGACAGCACGTTGGTGTGCAGGTCGGTCGTCTCGAGCAGGGCGAGCGTGGCCGTCGTGCCGACAGGCGCCTGGGCTGCCGGCGGCGTCACCGGCGGCGAGGTGACGTCGTCGCCGCCACAGGCGGCGAGGATGAAGGCGAGGCTGGCGAGCGCGGCGATGGCCGGCACGCGGCGGCGGGAAAGCAGGGGGAGACGCATCGGTTGTCCTGTTCGGTGTTCTGTTTTTGAAATGCGAGAGTCGCAACGATTGGCGGCGCGGGGCGCCGACGGCCTGATGTGCGGCGCGTGAGAGTATCGAAAGGAAACGTGACGGAAGAATGAAAGGTCGTGAAGACGGCAACGGGCAGGGGGCGACGACGCTCACGCGCACCGCGGGGCGGGCGACTCGGCCAGGCGCCCCGGCCCGGCGCCCCCACGGAAATCCTCACGTCGCGCCGCCGGGCGGTTCGCTACAATGGCCGCTGTCACCTTTTTGCAAACAACCTGCCCTTGGACTTCGAGACTCCTCCCGGCCTGTCGGTCGACGCCGGCGGCCAGGGCCAGACGGTGCGCCTGTACGGCCAGTGGACCGCGCTCGCGCTTGCACGCAATCGCGGCGCGGTGGCGCGTCGGGTCGCGAGCATCGCGTCCGGGCGCGTGAGCGAATGGGATCTGTCGGGCATCGAGCGGCTCGATCACGTCGGCGGCCAGGCGCTGTGGCGCGTGTGGGGCCGCAAGCTGCCGGCCGGCGTCGCGCTGAGCGCCACGCAGCGCACGATCTTCGAGCGCATCGAGCGGCTCGACAGCGAGCGCGAGGCGCCCGAGCGCGTGGTGCGCTACGATCCCGTCACGCGGCTCGGCCAGGCGATCTTCGGGTTCGGCGAACACCTGCAGGGCGGCATCGCGATGTTCGGCCTCGTGATCCTCGATGCGCTGTCGGTGCTGCGCCGCCCGAAGACGATGCCGTGGAAGGAAACCTCGGCGAACATCTACAGCGCCGGCGCGCAGGCGCTGCCGATCACCGCGCTCGTCGCGTTCCTGATCGGCATCGTGCTCAGCTACCTGTCCGCGCAGCAACTGCAGATGTTCGGCGCGAACCGCTACATCGTGAACATCCTCGGACTGTCGGTGATCCGCGAGCTCGGCCCGGTGCTGTCGGCGATTCTCGTCGCGGGCCGCTCGGGCTCGGCGATCACCGCGCAGATCGGCGTGATGCGCGTGACCGAGGAGCTCGACGCGATGCGCGTGATGGGCATCCCGCACGGGCTGCGGCTGATCCTGCCGCGCGTGCTCGCACTCGGCGTCGCGATGCCGCTGCTCGTGATGTGGACCAACATCGTCGCGCTGACGGGCGGCGCGCTCGCCGCGAAGCTCGTGCTCGGCATCGACGTCAATTATTTCGTGCGCTCGCTGCCGGGCGTCGTGCCGATCGCGAACCTGTACATCGGCGTCGGCAAGGGCGTCGTGTTCGGCATGCTGATCGCGCTGGTCGCCTGCCATTTCGGTTTCCGGATCAAGGCAAACTCGCAGAGCCTCGGCGAAGGCACGACCACGTCGGTCGTGTCGTCGATCACGGTCGTGATCCTCGCCGACGCGGTGTTCGCGATCCTGTTCCAGAACGTGGGGCTCGGATGAACGCATCGAACGAAACGACCGCGCATGCCACGGCCATCGGCGCCGGGTCGGTCGGTACCGGGGCGGCGGCCGATGCCGACGACCTCGTGATCGAGGTGCGCAACCTGACCAAGCGCTACGGGCGCAACATCATTCACCAGAAGCTCGACTTCGACGTGCGGCGCGGCGAGATCGTGTCGATCGTCGGCGGCTCGGGCTCCGGCAAGACCACGCTCGTGCGGCAGATCCTCGGCCTCGAGCGGCCGACGTCGGGCACGATCAAGGTGTTCGGCGAGGACACGGCGACGATCGACGACGCGAGCGCGCGGATGATGCGCACGCGCTCCGGGATGCTGTTCCAGCAGGGCGCGCTGTTCTCGTCGATGACGGTGTTCGACAACGTCGCACAGCCGCTGCGCGAGCTCGGCCGCGTGCCGCCGGATCTGCTGCACGATATCGTGATGCTGAAGCTCGAGATGGTCGGGCTGCCGTGCAAGCACGCGTCGAAGATGCCGGCCGCGCTGTCGGGCGGGATGGTCAAGCGGGTCGGCATCGCGCGCGCGATCGCGCTCGAGCCTGAGCTGCTGTTCCTCGACGAGCCGACGGCCGGCCTCGATCCGCAGGCGTCGGACGAATTCGTCGAGCTGATCGCGACGCTGCACCGCACGCTCGGGCTGACCGTCGTGATGGTGACGCACGATCTCGACACGATGGTCGCGCTGTCCACGCGCGTCGCGGTGCTGGCCGACCGCAAGGTGCTGGTGGCCGCGCCGGTCGAGGAGGCCGCGAACGTCGACCATCCGTTCATCCACGAATATTTCCTGGGGCTGCGCGGGCGCCGCGCATTGCAGGCGCTGCCGCCCGAGCGGCGCGCGAAGCTGCCGAAGGCGGCCCTCGAACCGGCGCTGTCGAGCGTCGAGCTGTAGGCACGAAGGAATCCGCGAATGGAAAACAAATCACATGCGTTCTGGGCCGGCCTGTTCACGATCGCGCTGACGCTCGCGATCGCGGGCACCGTGTTCTGGTTCAACGTCGATCGCACCGTGCGCGTGCCGTACGATCTGCTCGCGCGCACCAACGTGACGGGGCTGTTCCCGGACGCGGCCGTGCGCTTTCGCGGCCTCGACGTCGGCAAGGTGCAGTCGATCGGCTTCGATCGCACGCATCCGGGCCAGATCCGGATCCGGATCCTCGTCGACCACGACGCGCCGATCACGCAGTCGACCTACGGCAGCCTCGGCTTCCAGGGCGTGACGGGCATCGCGTTCGTGCAGCTCGAGGACACGGGCCGCGACCTGGCGCCGCTGCCGTCGTCGACGAAGGCGATCGCGCAGATCCCGATGCGGCCGAGCCTGTTCGACCAGATCCAGGAGCGCGGCGACGTGCTGCTGCGGCAGCTCGAGCTGGCCGCGAAGAGTGCGAATGCGCTGATGTCGCCCGAGATGCGCGAGCAGTTGCGCGCGACCGCCGAAAGCCTGCAGCACGCGGCCGACGGCGCGACTACGCTGACCAAGCAGCTCGGCCCGGCAGTGACCGCGCTGCCGGAAACGATGCACGAGGTGAACCGCGCGATGGCGTCGGCGAACACGCTGCTGCAGCCGAACGGGCCGCTCGTGTCGAACCTGAACAAGGCCGGTACGGCCGCCGAGCAGATCGGCGTCGCGCTGAACGGGCTCAACGCGCGCGTGCAGTACGACACGCTGCCGCGCTTCAACGCACTCGCCGGCAGCGTCGGCGACGCCTCGCGGCAATTGAAGGACGTGGCCGGTGAACTTGGCCGCAATCCGCGCAGTCTGTTGTTCGGTTCGCCCGGCGCGGCGCCGGGCCCCGGCGAGCCGGGCTTCGTCTGGCCGGGTGCGACGGCCGGGCAGTGATACCCATCGAAACCGGAAACATCATGCAGGAACACGCCATGCCACGAATCCTTGACCGCGCGCTGCGTCCCGCCGCGGCCGCGCTTGCCGTGCTGACGCTGTCGCTCGCGGCCGGCTGCGCCGGCAACAGCGCGGTGCTGTCGAATGTCCGCTACGACCTCGGGCCGGCCACGTCGGTCGTGACCGCAGGCCCGGGCCCCGCGCTGAAGGTGCTCGACGTCGCCGCGCCCGACGCGCTCGACA
>NZ_JAAGPB010000185.1:0-234 GCF_017104585.1 Burkholderia sp. Ac-20392 | reverse complement strand
TATGCTCTGTTGTCATCAGATCTATCGACGTGCTCTAACACTAGTCTGTACACCTACTGACCATGTACCGATAGCGTTGCGTACATTATCAACACACATGTCACAGTGACTAGATCCTTCTTGTAATATACTTCTTTCACAGTTTTACTCATCTTGTTATTACTCTTTAGTATCAATTTATCTATCTTTTTATAATTCCAATTAATCTATATATTACTTTTTTTTTTTTTTTTA
>NZ_JAAGPB010000184.1:0-15272 GCF_017104585.1 Burkholderia sp. Ac-20392 | reverse complement strand
GGCCGGTGGCGTGTCGCAGCGGAAGCTCGCATGCAGCAGCGGGATGCGCCGCCCGATCAGCCAGCAGGTGAGCCCGTAGACGATGATGAAATAGGTCGCGTACGTGAACATCGCCGGCGTCGCGCCGTTGTTGCGGTGCACGAAGCGCAGCCGCACGCGCTGCGGGTTCGCGTCGAGCTCCGCGTGCAGGTCGTCGAGCACGCAGTGCATGAAATTCACCGCGCGCGCCATCGCATGCAGGCCGTCGCGCGCGGACAGCGCCGCCTGGCTCATCGCGATAAAGCTGCCGCTGCGCATCGGATGGCGATCCTGCCCGAAAAACTCGTCGTCGAGCGTGCGCGCGATCGCGTTCCACAGCGCGCCGTATTGCTGCGCGGATACCCGTGCGCGCGGCTGCCCGAGCAGCGCGGGCGCGATGCCGGCCTGCGCGAGCAGCGGCTCGGCGGCGACGCCGCGCCGGGTCGCGAGCGCAACGCTGTAAGCGACGAGGCTGATCGCGACGGTTCCCTTGTCTTCCTGCTTCATCCGTGCCGCCGGTGTGGCAAAAACGCTCAGTGTAAATGAGCGACGCGAGCATCGAACAGTCGCGCCTGCTTGCCTACACTTGTTGCATCGAAACGCAAGGACGGTCGCGCCCGGCGGCCGCGGGAGACAGCAGCACCATGGACGAGCTTTACACCGAAGACCAGCGGATGATCCGCGATGCCGCGCGTGCGTTCGCCACCGAGATGCTGGCGCCGAGCTCGGCGCAATGGGACCACGATGCGCACCTGCCCGACGCGATCGTCGCGCAGCTCGGCGAACTCGGCCTGCTCGGGATGATCGTGCCGCAGGAGCTGGGTGGCTCGTATACGGACTACGTGGCCTATGCGCTGGCGATGGAAGAGGTCGCCGCCGGCGACGCCGCGTGCGCGACGATGATGAGCGTGCACAACTCGGTCGGCTGCGGGCCGATCCTCGGCTTCGGCACGCCGGCGCAGAAGGATCGCTGGCTGGCCGACATGGCGGCCGGCCGCGTGATCGGCGCGTTCTGCCTGACCGAGCCGCATGCTGGCTCCGAGGCGAACAACCTGCGCACGCGTGCGGAACTGCGCGACGGTAAATGGGTGCTGAACGGCGCGAAGCAGTTCGTGACCAACGGCCAGCGCGCGGGCGTCGCGATCGTTTTTGCCATGACCGACCCGGAAGCCGGCAAGCGCGGCATTTCCGCGTTCCTGGTGCCGACCGACACGCCGGGCTTCATCGTCGGCAAGCCCGAGAAGAAGATGGGCATCCGCGCGTCGGATACGTGCCCGATCACGTTCGAGAACTGCGCGATTCCGGAAGAGAACCTGCTCGGCAATCGCGGCGAAGGGCTGAAGATCGCGCTGTCGAATCTCGAAGGCGGCCGCATCGGCATCGCCGCGCAGGCGCTCGGCATCGCGCGCGCCGCGTTCGACAAGGCGCGCCGCTATGCGGGCGAGCGCGTGCAGTTCGGCAAGCCGATCGCCGAGCACCAGGCGATCCAGCAGAAGCTTGCCGACATGGCCGTGCAGATCAATGCCGCGCGCCTGCTCGTGCATCACGCGGCGAAGCTGCGCACGGCCGGGCTGCCGTGCCTGTCGGAAGCGTCGCAGGCGAAGCTGTTCGCATCGGAGATGGCCGAGCGCGTGTGTTCGGACGCGATCCAGATCCACGGCGGCTACGGCTACCTGGTCGATTACGAAGTCGAGCGTCACTATCGCGACGCGCGCATCACGCAGATTTACGAAGGCACCAGCGAAGTGCAGCGGATGGTGATCGCGCGGCAGCTTTGAGCCGCGGCGGTTGCCCCGGTCGAAACATCAAGCAGGGCACGAGGGCAGCGCGGCGAACGCGGCACACAATGACGTGACCGTGCGCCGCAACAGAGGCGACCGGGCATGGGCTGCAGCACATGTCCGGTTCGACGCATGGAGACTTGCCAGGGCATGGGGTGAGCGTAAGTGCCAAAGCACTCACTCTCACCGACCGCGCAAGGCATGGGGTGAGAGTAAGTGCTAAAGCACTAACTCTCACCGACCGCACGAGGCATGGGGTGAGAGTAAGTGCTAAAGCACTAACTCTCACCGACAGGAGACGACACGATGACGGTACAGGCATTCCTGAACGCACGCGACTTTCTGCTGCGCCACCGCACCGACTACGACACCGCTTACCGCGAGTTCGAATGGCCGGTGCTCGATGCGTTCAACTGGGCGCTCGACTACTTCGACCCGATGGCGCGCGGCAACGACCAGCCCGCGTTGTGGATCGTCGACGCGGCGACCGGCACGGGCGATCCGTATTCGTTCGCGCAGATGTCCGAGCGTTCGTCGCGGATCGCGAACTGGCTGCGTTCGATCGGCGTCACGCGTGGCGACCGGATCCTGCTGATGCTGCCGAACCGTGTCGAGCTGTGGGACGCGATGCTTGCCGCGATGAAGCTCGGCGCGATCGTGCTGCCCGCCACCACGCAACTGTCTCCCGACGACGTGCGCGATCGCGTGCAGATCGGCGGCGCGAAATACGCGATCGTCGACGAAAACGAAACCGCCAAATTCGAACAGCCGGATCTCGGCCTCGCGCAGAAGATCGTCGCCGGCACGCCGCGCGCGGGCTGGCTCGCGATGAACGACGGCTATGCGGCGAGCGCCGAATTCGAGCCCGACGCTGTCACGCAGTCGAACGAAGCGATGCTGCTGTACTTCACGTCGGGCACGACGTCGAAGCCGAAGCTCGTCGAGCATACGCACCGCACCTATCCGGTCGGCCATCTGTCGACGATGTACTGGGTCGGCCTGCAGCCGGGTGACATCCACTGGAACATCAGCTCGCCGGGCTGGGCGAAGCACGCGTGGAGTTGCTTCTTCGCGCCGTGGAATGCGCAGGCGTGCGTGTTCGCGTTCAACTACGCGCGCTTCGAGCCGAAGGTGGTGCTCGATGCGCTCGTCAAATACCAGGTGACGACGCTGTGTGCGCCGCCGACCGTGTGGCGCATGCTGGTGCAGCAGCCGCTCGCGTCGTTCGACGTGAAGCTGCGCGAGATCGTCGGCGCGGGCGAGCCGCTGAATCCCGAGATCATCGAGCGCGTGAAGAAGGCGTGGGGCATCGCGATTCGCGACGGCTACGGCCAGACCGAAACGACCTGCCTGATCGGCAACTCGCCGGGCCAGCCGGTCGTCGCGGGTTCGATGGGCCGGCCGCTGCCCGGCTACCGGATCGAACTGCTCGACCCGGACGGCGCGCCCGTGACCGAAGGCGAAGTCGCGCTGCCGATCGGCGCCGACGTCACGCGCCCGGTCGGGCTGATGACCGGCTATGCGAACAACCCCGACGCAACGGCCTACGCGATGCGCGACGGCCACTACCGCACGTCGGACATCGCGATGCGCCGCGACGACGGTTACTACGTGTACATCGGCCGCGCGGACGACGTGTTCAAGTCGTCCGACTACCGGCTGAGCCCGTTCGAACTCGAAAGCGTGCTGATCGAGCATCCGGCGATCGCCGAGGCGGCCGTCGTACCGAGCCCCGACCCCGTGCGGCTGTCGGTGCCGAAGACCTTCATCACGCTGCGGCAGGGCTACGAGGAAAGCCCCGAACTCGCGCTGGAAATCTTCCGTTTCTCGCGCGAGAAGCTCGCGCCGTACAAGCGCATTCGCCGCCTGCAGTTCGCGGAGCTGCCGAAGACGATTTCGGGGAAGATCCGCCGCGTCGAATTGCGCCGCCGCGAGATCGAGCGCGGCGACGACACAAGTGAACGGATGCCCGGCGAATACTGGGAAGAAGATTTCGCCGCTGAATTGAAGTGACGTGACCGCGGGCCGCGCGCGCCGCATTCCGCGGCCGCCGCCCGCAGCCGAATTGAACCGGCCGCGCGGCGATAACGCGCTTCGCGGCCCTCTGCAAGGAGAGAGGATCGATGAACGCGATTTCGAAAGACGTGCCGACGGTCAAGCTGCTGATCGACGGCGCCTTCGTCGAGTCCGCCACGAACGAGTGGCGCGACATCGTCAACCCGGCGACGCAACAGGTGCTCGCGCGCGTGCCGTTCGCGACGGTCGCGGAAGTCGACGCGGCCGTGCAGGCCGCGCACACCGCGTACGCGACGTGGAAGAACACGCCGATCGCCGCGCGCATGCGCATCATGCTGAAGTTCCAGGATCTCGTGCGCACGAACCAGCAGCGCATCGCGAAGACGCTGACAGCCGAGCAGGGCAAGACGATTCCCGATGCCGAAGGCGACATCTTCCGCGGCCTCGAAGTGGTCGAGCATGCCTGCTCGATCGGATCGCTGCAGCTCGGCGAATTCGCGGAGAACGTCGCGGGCGGGGTGGATACCTACACGCTGCGCCAGCCGCTCGGCGTGTGCGCGGGCATCACGCCGTTCAATTTCCCCGCGATGATTCCGCTGTGGATGTTCCCGATGGCGATCGTCTGCGGCAACACGTTCGTGCTGAAGCCGTCGGAACAGGACCCGCTGTCGACGATGGAGCTCGTCGAGCTCGCGGTCGAGGCCGGCGTACCGAAAGGCGTCCTGAACGTCGTGCACGGCGGCAAGGAAGTCGTCGATGCGATCTGCACGCATCCGCTCGTGAAGGCGATCTCGTTCGTCGGTTCGACGGCGGTCGGCACGCACGTGTACAACCTCGGCAGCGCGCACGGCAAGCGCGTGCAGTCGATGATGGGCGCGAAGAATCACGCAGTCGTGCTGCCCGACGCGAACCGCGAGCAGGCGATCAACGCGCTCGTCGGTGCGGGCTTCGGCGCGGCCGGCCAGCGCTGCATGGCGACGTCGGTCGCGGTGCTCGTCGGCAATGCGCGCGACTGGCTGCCGGACATCGTTGCGAAGGCGAAGGCGCTGAAGGTCAATGCGGGCGCGGAAGCCGGCACGGACGTCGGGCCGGTCGTGTCGAAGGCCGCGAAGGAGCGCATCCTGTCGCTGATCGACGCGGGCGTGAAGGAAGGCGCGAAGCTCGAACTCGATGGCCGCGACGTGAAGGTGACCGGCTACGAGCACGGCAATTTCGTCGGCCCGACGATCTTCTCGGGCGTGAAGACCGGCATGTCGGTCTACACGCATGAAATCTTCGGCCCCGTGCTGGTCGTGATGGAAGCCGACACGCTCGACGAAGCGATCGCGCTCGTCAACGCGAACCCGTTCGGCAACGGCGTGGGCCTGTTCACGCAGAGCGGCGCGGCTGCACGCAAGTTCCAGAGCGAGATCGACATCGGCCAGGTCGGCATCAACATCCCGATCCCGGTGCCCGTGCCGTTCTTCAGCTTCACGGGCTCGCGCGGCTCGAAGCTCGGCGATCTCGGCCCGTACGGCAAGCAGGTCGTGCAGTTCTACACGCAGACCAAGACGGTCACCGCACGCTGGTTCGACGACGATACGACGGCCGGCCCGGTGAATACGACGATCCGGCTGCACTGAGCGACGGAGGACACGAACATGAAAATCGGATTTATCGGCCTCGGCCACATGGGCGCGCCGATGGCGCTGAACCTGCTGAAAGCCGGCCACGAAGTGCACGCGTTCGACCTGAGCGCCGATGCATTGCGCGCGCTGCAGGATGCCGGCGCACAGGTGGCCGCGTCGCCGCGCGATGCGGCATCGGGCGCGACGTTCGTCATCACGATGCTGCCGGCCGCACCGCACGTGCGCTCGGTGCTGTCCGGCGAGAACGGCGTGCTCGCCGGGCTTGGCGCGGGCGCGACCGTGATCGATTCGAGCACGATCGACCCGGCGAGCGCGCAGGCGTTCGGTGCGCTCGTGCGCGAGCACGGCGGCGCGTTCGTCGATGCGCCCGTGTCGGGCGGTACCGGCGGCGCGGCGGCCGGCACGCTGACCTTCATGGTCGGCGGCAGCGACGCGGATTTCGAGCGCGTGAAGCCGGTGCTCGCGGGCATGGGCAAGAACATCGTCCACTGCGGCGCGACGGGGATGGGGCAGGTCGCGAAGGTCTGCAACAACCTCGTGCTCGGCATCTCGATGGCGGCCGTGTCGGAGGCGATGTCGCTCGGCGTCGCGCTCGGCATCGACCCGAAGGTGCTGGCCGGCATCGTCAACACGTCGACGGGCCGCTGCTGGAGTTCCGATACGTACAACCCGTATCCGGGCGTGATCGACACCGCGCCGTCGTCGCGCGGCTACTCGGGCGGCTTCGGCACCGACCTGATGCTGAAGGATCTCGGCCTCGCGAACGACGCGGCGAAACAGGCCCGCCAGCCCGTCTATCTCGGTGCGCTCGCGCAGCAGCTGTACCAGACGATGAGCAGCCGTGGCGACGGCCAGCTCGATTTCTCGGCGGTGATCCGCCTGTACCAACCGGCAACGAAGAAGGACGCGTGATGATCGAACTGGACTACGTCGACGACGGCGCGATCGCATGCGCGACGCTCAAGCGTCCGCCGGCGAACGCCTTTACCGCCGACGGGCTGCAGCAATTGCAGGAAACCGTCGCCGAACTGAATGCGAACCCGCGCGTGCGCGCGCTGGTGATCACCGGCGACGGCCCGAAGTTTTTCAGCGCGGGCGCCGACCTCAACACATTCGCTGAAGGCGACCGCGCGGTCGCGCGCGCGATGGCGTCGCGCTTCGGCGCGGCGTTCGAGGCGCTGCACGACGCGCGCGTCGTGACGATCGCGGCGATCAACGGCTATGCGATGGGCGGCGGGCTCGAATGCGCGCTCGCGTGCGACCTGCGAATCGCGGAGACGCATGCGCAGATGGCGCTGCCCGAGCCGTCGGTCGGCCTGCTGCCGTGCGGCCTCGGCACGCAGACGCTGCCCTGGCTCGTCGGCGAAGGCTGGGCGAAGAAGATCATCCTGACCGGTGCGCGTGTCGATGCGGCCACGGCGCTGCGGATCGGCCTCGTCGAGGACGTCGTGGAGTCGGGCGCGTCGCGCGATGCGGCGCTGGCGCTCGCGCGCAACGTCGCGCGGCAGAGCCCGCACGCAGTTGCGTACAGCAAGGAGCTGATCGGCCTCGCGCGCCGCGGCGTGCCGCGCAGCGCGGCGCTCGCGGTCGAGCGCGAACGTTTCGTCGACCTGTTCGAGACGAACGATCCGCGCGAAGGCGTGGCCGCATTTCTCGGCAAGCGCGCGCCGCAGTGGAATACCGACGGAGAGCCGCAACGATGAGCACGCCGGTGACGAATCACGACGCGTTCGCGGAGCACGCACCCGAGGTGCTGTTTCGCGTGGTGAATCGCGTGGCGCTGATCACGCTGAACCGGCCGGCCGCGCTCAATGCGCTGTCGTACGCGATGATCGGCGAGCTGGCCGCGCTGCTCGAGCGCTGCCGTGACGACGACCAGATCGTCGCGGTCGTGCTGCGCGGCGCCGGCGAGAAGGGCTTCTGCGCGGGCGGCGACGTGCGCGCGCTGTACCGGATGGTCGCGCAGCGCGAAACCTGGCTGCCGTTCTTCGTCGACGAATATCGTCTCGACTACGCGATCCATACGTTCCCGAAGCCGGTGGTCGCGCTGATGGACGGCGTGACGATGGGTGGCGGCATGGGCCTCGCACAGGGCGCGGCGCTGCGCGTCGCGACCGAGCGCAGCAAGATCGCGATGCCGGAGACGCGCATCGGCCTCGTGCCCGACGTCGGCGCGACGCATTTCCTGTCGCGCATGCCGGTCGAACTCGAGCTGTACGTCGGGCTGACCGGCGCGATGCTGTCGGGCGCCGACGCGCTGACCGCGAAGCTCGCGGATCTGTGCGTGCCGTCTGCATGGCTCGACACGTTCGAGACGCGCATCGAAAGCGTCAAGTGGGAAGGCGATGCGCTGCCGTTGCTGCGCAAGGTGTTCGAGCCGCCGTGCAACGTCGTGCCGCACGCGGCGCTCGACGGCCAGATGCCGTGGATCGTGCGTCACTTCGACAAGCGCTCGACCGTCGAGCGGATCGTCGCGACGCTGACGCAGGATCTTGCGCGCGAGGAACTGTCGCGCGAGCACCGTCAATGGCTGCAGGCGACGCTCGATGCGCTCACCGGCCATTCGCCGACGATGCTGTACGTGACGCGCGAGGCGCTGCTGCGCGGCCGGCAGATGACGCTGGCCGAATCGTTCCGAATGGAGCTCGGCATCGTCGCGCGCGCGATCGAGGAAGGCGACTTCTGCGAAGGCGTGCGTGCGCATCTCGTCGACAAGGATCGCAAGCCGCGCTGGGCGCCCGCGTCGCTCGTCGAGCTGCGCGCCGAACGCGTGCGGCATTTCCTCACGTCGCCGTGGAAGCTGTTCGCGCATCCGCTGGCGGCGCTGGGCGCGGATTGAACCGCCGGCACGGGGCCGGCAACCGGGAAGGCGGCGCATGCTTCGGCATGCGCCGTTTTTTTTCGAGGTCGGCACGTATCCCGTACCGGACATGCGGCAACGCGCGTTACCATCAGTCGCGTTGAATCACAACCGCCACGAATAGATGGAAATCTCAATAATAATTTACGAATTCCAGGGTGATCGGCGAGGGTTTCTACTTGCCAACGAATCAATAAAGCCATTAATATCATCAAACAAAGTTTGATTGGCAGCTCGATAATTTGAAGTCTCCGTATCGAAGGTGCATATGAAAATATCGCCATTCGATAAAAATCCGAGGCAGACATGAGAGAAAGGGGCTATTCCGGGCAGGGGGCAATGCTGCCTGCGTCCATCCATTCCGCTGGCGCGCGCTGGCAGTGTCGTCGTGGTCGCCCGTCCACGGCGAGCGGGCCGGGGCGCTGAGCCGCCCGGCCACGGGCGTTCCGCGAGACAAATCCAGGCATCGGCTATCGATCGGGGCGTCCATTGGTGCCCGGGTCGTGGTTGCCGCTCGATTGGCCGGCGTTCATGTGTCGGCTGGTCTCCCTGATGGATTCGTTGCGTATTTTGCGTTTCAACGTGAGTTGAGGCGTGTGCCGTCGCGTCTTTATTGAATGCGTGGCTAATGGATGATTGGTCCGGAAATAATCGGATACTCTGTTTCAAATCTTGAATTTCATTTCAACTACTTCAAATTACATTTTCTTGTGATTTGAGGGTGGATGTTTGCTCGCTACCGTAAATGAGGGGGGAGTTTGAATCCGGCAATCTTGTTCGCACCCGCGAAAATCCTGCTGCAACATTCGGAGCAGGCGTGGCTGGAGGCGCTCGGCCATCAGTCGTTGATCTACAGCGACCTGTCGGCGCGGGATGCGTTGCATGCCCGCTTGCCAGGTTTGTCCGGCATGTTTCGCCTGTACGAGCGGTTCAACGATTCGGCTCAGGTCGAACTTGATGCATTGGCCGAGGCTCGCACTTTGCGCACCGACGCGGTCATCGCGCTGGCGGAGGTCGACCTGCTGCGGGCCGCGCGGATCAAGGACCGGATCCACGCGAGCGGCGGCAGTCACGAAGCCGCCACGCTGCTTTACCGGGACAAGTTCCTGATGAAGCAGCGGCTGGCCGAGCGGGGCATCCGCATCAATCCGATGGCGGCCGTACGCTCCGCGTGCGAGATCGACGACTTCATCGAGCGTCATGGTTATCCGGTGGTGGTCAAGCCGCGCGATGGCCGCGGATCGGGCGGCGTGAGCGTGCTGCGCGATCGGCAGGCGTTGCTGGCCTATCTGGCAGAGCAGGACGGCACGACCTTCCATAACCTGATGGTCGAAAAATTCCTGGATGCACCGCTGTTGAACGTCAACGGTCTGTACATCAACGGCAAGCCGATCATCATTTCTCCCGTTCGATCGACCGTGACCTGCCTCGATTTCCTGGGCGGCAAGAGCCTCGGATTCCAGATGCTGGCTGCGGACAATCCGTTGCACGACGCGTGCGTGGAATTGACCCGGAACATCGTCGAGCGGGCGCTGCCGCCGATTCCCACGATGCTGTTTCACCTCGAGGTGTTCCTCGACGGCGACGAACTGGTGGTGTGCGAGATCGCCTGCCGGCTCGGCGGCTGCAGCGTCAATCAGGAACTGTCCGCGGCTTACGGCATCGACCCGCGCATGACCCTGATCGACGCGTTGCGGAGCGGGGCGTCGTCGGGTCTGACCCAGCGCATCGTCGCGAAGAATCTGCTCGGACAACTCAATATTCCGCCTCGGGCAGGAACCTTGCGCGATTTTCCCGCCCGGATCGATCTCCCGTTCATCCGCTATTGCGCGGTCACCGCGCAAAAGGGCGTGACCTACTCGGGCATGAAGATGACGAATGCCGAGATCGTGTCCGCCATCGTCGACGGCGACAGCGAGCAGGCGGTCAGCCGCCACCTCGTTGCATTGGACGATTGGGTGCGCGACGCATTCGTCTGGGAGTGAGTGCGGGGCGCGGCACGGGGCGGGCGCGACGGGCTTGGCGTGCGCCTGCTTCGCGCTGGGGGCGAGGATTCTGGAATGGCAAGGTGTGACATGAAAAAAGTGGCGATTGTCGGTCTTGGCTACAGCGGTGCCGTGGTTATCGAGCGCCTGAAGCAGCTTGCACCGGCGATGGAAATCGACGTCTACGACGCGGCCGGCAGTATTGGGGCCGGCCTGGCCTATCAGGCCGACACGCTGGGCAATCTGGTGAACCGGCCTGCGAGCCTGATGTACCTGCGGGAGCGCGGCGACTTTCGCAAATGGCTGCAGCGGACGGCCGAGGCGGGTGCCGACTCCTACCAGCCGAGGCCCTTGTTCGGGAAATTCATCGAGGAGTCGCTGCGCTCGTCCATGCGCGAGCATCTGGCGATTCGCTATCAGCGGGCGAACGTGCTCGACGTGACGGTGGAGGACGGGCGCTACGTGCTGCGCACATCGATCGGGACGGTGCCGGGGTACGATGCACTGGTGCTCGCGACCGGCAATACGGAACCGACCGACTTGTACGGGCTCCGGGGGCAGTCGGGCTATGTCAACAATCCGTATCCGACGGTCTGTCTCGAAGGCATCTGCTCCGACCGCATCGGGGTGCTGGGCAACCAGTTGTCGGCGATCGACGTGGCATTGACGCTGCTGGCCGGCAACGAGGTCAATCACGTCACGATGCTGACCCGGCACAGCAAGCTGCCGAACTATAGCGACGAGTACGCGCCTTGTCAGTTGAAGGTGTTGAACGAGGACACGATCAAGCGTCGCCTGCGCATCGGCGGCGCGACGCTGAAGGTCGTCGAGACGCTGTTCAACGAGGAGTTCGATGCGCAAGGCATCGACGTGAACCTGAGCGACCTGATGCGCGATCACAGCCGGGTGTCGGCATCCCGCAAGGAAATCTATTCGGTCCTCGCCGCCACCAATCTCGTCGTGCCGATGATCTGGCATGCATTGCCCGAGCGCGAGCGGCAGGTCTTCGTCAGAAAGCTCAGGGGGCCCTGGCGTCAGCTCCGCGTGCCGATTCCGAAGGACAACTGGATGAAGATCCAGCATTACCTGCGGGCCGGGAGGCTGGCGTGCCGCACGGGGGTGAGCGAGGTGCGGGCGGGGCAGCACGACTTCGTCGCGCTAGGCCGGAACTTCCGTCATGCGTTCTCGCACATCATCAATGCCACCGGATCGGGCAACGCGATGGACAGCGCGATCTACGCGAACATGTCGGCGTCGGGATTGTGCGTCCGGCATCCCTATGGCGGCATCGAGGTGCGCTACGACGATTGCCGCGTGATCGGGGCGGGTGGCCCGTCGAACATCTTCGCGATCGGTAACCCGACCGTCGGCGTGTTCTATGCCGTCAGCAACATCGACGTCCTGCAGATGCAGGCGGAAACGATCTGCCGGAGCCTGGTCGACAGCCGGGTCGCTTCCCGATGAAGACACTCGCGTATCTTGCCGGCCTGACCGCGGTCGGGCTCGTGCTGCGGGTTGCGGGCGTCCCGCATGGCCTGCTGCTCGGCGCGATTCTCGCCGCGTCGATCGCGACCAGCCGGTTCGGTTTCGCGCCGAGGCTGCGCTTCGGCCTCGAGTTCGTGCAGATCGTGCTCGGCACGGCAACGGGCTTGCTGTTCAGGTCGTGGGACACACAGATGGTCGTCTCGATCGTGCCGAGCCTGGGCGTCCTGCTCGTGTGCCTGGCCACGCAGATCGTGGTCGGCAGTCTTTGGCTGTCCCGCGTCTCGGGCTGGAACCGGGCCGATTCACTGCTGGCCGTCTATCCCGGCGCACTCGCCGCGGTATTCGACCTGCTGGAATCCGAGCGCGCGTCGGCCAAGGTGATCGTCGTGCATCTCGTGCGGCTCCTGTCGATCACGATCCTGGTCAGTTGCTTCATTCCGGCGCAGGTGGGCGCGCCGCAGCAAGCGGCGGTCGCTGCATTGCCGGTCGAGACGTGGCTGGCGCTGGCCGCGTTGGTGGCGCTGTGTGTGCTGGCCGGGCGGACGTTGCTCGGGCTCGGTGTTCCGGCGCCGTTCATGATCACGGCCATCGTGCTGACCGGCGTGTTCGTGCGCGCGGGATGGCTGCATGACTTCGAGGTGCCGGCGTGGTGCGTCGATGCGGCGTCGGTCATCCTGGGCGCGTTGATCGGCGCGCAGTTCCGGCAGATCACGCTGGCGGACGGGCTGCGATACGGCCGGACCGGCCTGGCGTGCATCGCACTAATGCTGACGGTGGCCGGTGCGTTCGCGTGGGGGATGGCGCGGCTGTCCGGCTACGGGGTGCTGCCGCTGTGGCTCTCGTATGCGCCCGGGGCCATCGAGACGATCACGATCGTCGCCTATGGCGGCGGGTTGAACGTCGTGTTCGTCCTGTCTCATCATCTGACGCGGCTGGTCGTGCTGCACTTCGCGCCGGCGGCACTTGCCCGCGCGCGCCGCCGGCGCATGCTGGCGATCGACGGCGGCGACGCGAAATAGCGCGGGCAGGGCGGGCGTGGCACGATCGCCGTCGCGATGCCTACCCGTCCCGCTCATCGCTCGATCATCGGCGGAATCGCCTGCGCGAGCGCGTCGATCACGCAGCGCGTCTTGCGCGGCAGGTAGCGCGTTTTCGGCCAGATCGCGTGGATGTCGCCTTCGCAGACGAAGCAGCGGTCGAGCACGACCGTCATCTCGCCGCGCTTCACGTAATGATCGAGCAGCCAGCTCGGCAGCCACGCGATCCCGAACCCCGACGCACCGGCCGCCGCGATCGCCTGCACGTCGTCGAAACTGAGCTGATGCGGCATGTCGACACGTACCGTCGAGCCGTCCAGCGCGCGCAAGTCCCACGGTTGAATCACACCCGAGCGCGAATACGCGATCGTCCGGTGGTCTTTCAGGTCGTCGAGCGTCTTCGGCATCCCGTAGCGGGCGAGATACGACGGCGCTGCGCCGAGGCTGCCGTATTGCGTGCCGAGCCGCCGCACCGCGAGGCTCGTGCTGTCCGCGAGCGTGCCGATCCGCACCGCGAGATCGATGCCTTCCTCGACGAGATCGACGAAGCGGTCGGTGATCGATACATCGATCCGCAAATGCGGGTAGGTGCGCGCGAGATCGAGCACGATGGGCGTCACGCAGTGGTGTCCGAACGCGAGCGGCACGCTCAGGCGCAGCTTGCCGCGCGGCTCGTTGCGACCGCAATCGAGGTCGGCTTCCGCCGCTTCCAGTTCCGCGAGCGCGCGCACGCAGCGGTCGTAGTACGCCTGGCCGTCGTCGGTCAGGCTCTGGCTGCGCGTCGTGCGCTGCAGCAGCCGCGCGCCGAGCCGCTTCTCGAGCCGCGCGACCGCCTTGCCGACGGCCGAACGCGTCATGTCGAGCCGCTCCGCGGCGAGCGCGAAGCTGCCCGATTCCACTACCTGGACGAAGGTCGTCACACCGTCGAGTCTGTCGGTCATGGGAGGGTGGAGTGATTGAGTCCTGCAGTTCCCCAGTCTGGAGAAGTGCGCGCGTCAATGGGGATGGAAATTCTCACTATAGTACCGATTCCCGTCCAGCGTGCGTCGCCGGCCGCACGCGGCGAATCCTTCTCACCTGGAGGCGCGCGGTTCGTTGCCGGGCCGCGGCGCAATACGCATGACGCTATCCGACTCCCGCAGGAATGCGGTCGCACTCGCGGCCGTCTGTCTCACGTCGCTGATGTTCGGCCTCGAAATCTCGAGCGTGCCGGTGATCCTGCCGACGCTCGAACACGTGCTGCATGGCGATTTCAACGGCATGCAGTGGATCATGAATGCGTACACGATCGCGTGCACGACCGTGCTGATGGCGGCCGGCACGCTTGCCGACCGGTTCGGCCGCAAGCGCGTGTACGTGATCGGCACCGTGCTGTTCGGTGCGACGTCGCTGCTGTGCGGGCTCGCGCCGAACGTGCCGGTGCTCGTCGCCGGCCGGCTGTTGCAGGGCGCCAGCGGCGGCGCAATGCTGATCTGCCAGATTGCGGTGCTGTCGCACCAGTTCCGTGAGGGCCGCGAGCGTGGCCGCGCGTTCGGGATCTGGGGGATCGTGTTCGGTATCGGGCTCGGTTTCGGGCCGATCGTCGGCGGCGCGATCGTCGCACTGGCAAGCTGGCCGTGGGTATTCCTCGTCCATGCGCCGCTCGCGGCCATCGCGCTCGTGCTGATCGGCGGCGCGGTGCAGGAGTCGCGCGATCCGCATGCGGGCAGGCTCGACGTGGCAGGCATCGTCACGCTGTCGCTCGCGGTGCTCGGCCTGGCGTTTTACATCACGCAAAGCGCGGAGCTTGGGCTCACGAGCGCCGCCGGCCTCGGCGTGCTCGGCGCGACCGTGCTGGCGCTGGCCGGCTTCGTCATCGCGGAACGCGCCAGTGCGCGGCCGATGTTCGACTTCTCGGTGTTCCGGATTCGTGCGTTCAGCGGCGCGATCTTCGGCTCGATGGGGATGAACTTCAGCTTCTGGCCGTTCATGATCTACCTGCCGATCTGGTTCCAGGTCGCGCTCGGTTACGACAGCGTGACGGCCGGCCTCGCATTGCTCGCGTACACGTTGCCGACGCTGGTCGCGCCGCCGTTCGGCGAACGCCTCGCGCTGCGCTACGGGCCGGGTGTCGTGATCCCGGGCGGCCTGTTCACGATCGCGGCGGGTTTCGCGCTGATGCGGATCGGCAGCGCGGCCGACCATGCAAGCTGGATCACGATGCTGCCCGGCTGCGTGATCGCCGGCATCGGGCTCGGGCTCACGAACACGCCGGTGACCAACACGACGACGGGCGCGGTGCCGAGCTCGCGGGCCGGAATGGCGTCGGGCATCGACATGAGCGCGCGGATGATCTCGCTCGCGCTGAACATCGCGGCGATGGGCTTCGTGCTGGTCGCGGGGATCGTCGCGAGCCTGAAGGGCGGCGTTGCAGGCTCGATCGGCGACGCGGCGCTGCGCCGGCTCGCGCAGGAGATTGCCTA
>NZ_JAAGPB010000016.1:0-52693 GCF_017104585.1 Burkholderia sp. Ac-20392 | reverse complement strand
TCCCCTTGAAGGGTCGTTCGAGACCAGGACGTTGATAGGTCAGGTGTGTAAGCGCAGTAATGCGTTCAGCTAACTGATACTAATTGCCCGTAAGGCTTGATCCTATAACAAGTCTGTCTCGCGCTGATTACAGCGCGTCGGACTGGTTGATTCTCGTGTGTGATACACACAACTCAAAATTACTGCTTCTTCCAAGATTGGTTGTGCTGCGAAGCCAGCACAACAACCCCTTTTGCCTGATGACCATAGCGAGTCGGTCCCACCCCTTCCCATCCCGAACAGGACCGTGAAACGACTCTACGCCGATGATAGTGCGGATTCCCGTGTGAAAGTAGGTAATCGTCAGGCTCCCTAAGCCGAGAACCCCCGCCCGAAAGGCGGGGGTTTTTGCATTGGTGCGACGGAAATGCGCAGGGGATCGGGATGGGCGGCCTGGCTGGAGCTGGGGCGCCGAATGCGCCGATTTAGGGACCTGCCGCCCTCGAACGACCCGCCGCTCTGCGCCCCCTGATCAAACCGATCGAGCTGGCTCTGCACGGGTGGCTGGCGCTGGCCGAAATCCACATTCAAACATCCATCCTCCCGCTGTTCACGACGACGACCAGGTCGAGTAGCGACTCCATCGCATACCTGACTATCTCTCGACGTAGATTCGAGCGTCGCGGGTCGTGGTCCGGTGCAGCATTACCAATCCTTTGATTGCCGTCTATCTGGCGTCGTTCATGGGCGTATTGAGCTTATCCGCGGGCTAAGGCCATCATCGCAATTCCGTGCCTATCGAGCATGTTTCGCGGCCTCCGTCACCGCGTGAACCGTCGGCATGACCCGGGCAACGGGTCGCCTCAATCGGACGTTTTGGCGTGTTCTTGCCACGAGCACTGAACGACTGTTACCCATCGAGCGGGTGAAGACGGATTGCGCCCAGGATGACATCGTGTAGTCATCCTGAGCTTTTGGTCTCTTAATTCGTCGCATCTTCGCTCAAGTTGACCCACACAAAAAACGGGCATGCGTAACCAGTCGGATCGAAAGAATCGGTGTGCAGCGCGAACTGCATGTCCGCGAGCTCATCGACCGGATGGCATCAGAAATCCGCGCTGTTCCTTTTGACGAGCACGGGCTGCCCGTCGCGCAACACATAGATTTCTTCGATGAGCGAATAGGCCGTGCCGCCAAAGCAGTCTCGCCCTTCGCCCATTAACGCGAAGTGTGTGCCGCCAGCGTCGACGCCGGTCGATCGCACCGTGCATGCGGTACTCGGATCCCGGAGTGCGGAGCCATCGCCCGGCGAAAACCGGAGCGTCGTGTTCCGGCCTTGATCTCGCGTTAGCACGACCAACGCAGGGCAGCGAGCAGTAGGTGCTGAAGACTGGATGTCGCACGCCAACTTTCCCGCGTCGTCGGATGGATGCGAAGCGGAAAACGCGCCGGCGTCGAATCCAACGCAGGTATTGACGTTCAGTTGCACGAGGCGAGTATCGAACGGGCACGCGGGATGTCGCGTGTATGCCGAGGATTCGCTGCGATAGGCCGACCAGATACTGACGTTCATCGGCTTGCACGATGGCGAGATGCAGTGGGCGGCACATTGCCGGATGTTCGCCGAGATCGCTTCGACAAGCCTGCGGGGCAGGCCCGGGCGGGGACGCATATCGTCGCCGAGTAATGGCTGCAATGGGTCGATGCACGCCGGGCCGCCGGACTCACGTTCTGGCGCATTGTCGCCGGCGCCGACGAGGTACATGGACGCATCGTTGAGCAGCCACGCATAGGCGATCGCATCTTGGCTCAACGGGGGCGTCCCGGCGGAACCGCCGTGTTGCGAATCGAGACACCCGGCATCGAGCGCGGGTTCCAGTCGGTCATATGCGGCGAGCATTGAGGCTGCCGCCGGGCGTCCTGGAGCGTGGCTGTCAGCGAGCGCCAGCTGGCGGATCCTGGTGATCGTGCTCGAGCGACACCGGTCGTCCGACGGACCCGCGGCATGCGCGGTCAAAGCCATGAAGGTCATCACAACGGCAAGCAGGCGCATGGGGATCCGAACCGGAGGCGGGCAGTTGACCCGCGATGGTATCGCGCCTGTCGCTGAAGCCGGCAAAGGTCGGTGCCGCGCCCATGACTTCCCGTCTGCAGCCGGCCGGCGGGCCCGAGGCAGTTGCCGGAAAACACCCGAAAGCCTTGTCACGTACATCGCCTGCAGGTCGAATTTGACAACCCGTGAGATCCGAAGCGGCATCCTTCAAAATATCGGGGATTGATCAACGAATCCGCCCGGCACGAAATTTGCGGAAATTTTTCGTTTACCCGCTTGGCAGAGTGCGAAAGAGGTCGTATGATGGCGGTCTTTCGTTTTCAGCGTAGATGCAGATCGACGTTGAGGGCGGAGTCTGACGAAGATGTGGCACTGATCGGTGGTACCCATGCTTGCCTTAGCCGGGCAAGGGCGGGAGGTTGGTGGTCAAGCAGGTGTCGGGAAGAGAGTGAAAATAATCTTCCGGATGTGCTTGACAGATGTGCGATGCACCCCCATAATCGTCAGTTCTCTACGGAGGGGTGCCCGAGTGGCTAAAGGGGGCAGACTGTAAATCTGTTGGCTTACGCCTACGTTGGTTCGAATCCAACCTCCTCCACCAAGATTATCAGCGCAGTGAGCGGTAAGGAATCGTTTGTGGCCCGTGCGGGTGTAGCTCAATGGTAGAGCAGAAGCCTTCCAAGCTTACGACGAGGGTTCGATTCCCTTCACCCGCTCCAGACCGCGAAGTTGAAGCGTAAAGCGCCCATGTGGCTCAGTGGTAGAGCACTCCCTTGGTAAGGGAGAGGTCGGCAGTTCGATCCTGCCCATGGGCACCAGCAGTACAAAGTCAGTGTCTTGTTTGCGCGCGGCGCAACCTGTGAAATTCCTTTTGGGAGTCGAAAATGGCCAAGGGTAAATTCGAGCGGACCAAGCCGCACGTGAACGTTGGTACGATTGGTCACGTTGACCACGGCAAGACGACGCTGACGGCAGCGATCACGACGGTTCTGACGAAGAAGTTCGGCGGCGAAGCGAAGGCATACGACCAGATCGACGCGGCACCGGAAGAAAAGGCGCGCGGCATCACGATCAACACGGCACACGTCGAGTACGAAACGGCTAACCGCCACTACGCACACGTCGACTGCCCGGGCCACGCTGACTATGTGAAGAACATGATCACGGGCGCAGCGCAGATGGACGGCGCGATCCTGGTTTGCTCGGCAGCTGACGGCCCGATGCCGCAGACGCGTGAGCACATCCTGCTGGCACGTCAGGTTGGCGTTCCGTACATCATCGTGTTCCTGAACAAGTGCGACATGGTGGACGACGCTGAACTGCTCGAGCTGGTCGAGATGGAAGTTCGCGAACTCCTGTCGAAGTACGACTTCCCGGGCGACGACACGCCGATCGTGAAGGGTTCGGCAAAGCTGGCGCTGGAAGGCGACACGGGCGAGCTGGGCGAAGTGGCGATCATGAGCCTGGCCGACGCGCTGGACACGTACATCCCGACGCCGGAGCGTGCAGTTGACGGCGCGTTCCTGATGCCGGTTGAAGACGTGTTCTCGATCTCGGGCCGTGGTACGGTTGTGACGGGTCGCGTTGAGCGCGGCATCGTGAAGGTCGGCGAAGAAATCGAAATCGTCGGTATCAAGCCGACGGTGAAGACGACCTGCACGGGCGTTGAAATGTTCCGCAAGCTGCTGGACCAAGGTCAAGCAGGCGACAACGTTGGTATCCTGCTGCGCGGCACGAAGCGTGAAGACGTGGAGCGTGGCCAGGTTCTGGCGAAGCCGGGTTCGATCACGCCGCACACGCACTTCACGGCTGAAGTGTACGTGCTGAGCAAGGACGAAGGCGGCCGTCACACGCCGTTCTTCAACAACTACCGTCCGCAGTTCTACTTCCGTACGACGGACGTGACGGGCTCGATCGAGCTGCCGAAGGACAAGGAAATGGTGATGCCGGGCGACAACGTGTCGATCACGGTGAAGCTGATCGCTCCGATCGCGATGGAAGAAGGTCTGCGCTTCGCAATCCGCGAAGGCGGCCGTACGGTCGGCGCCGGTGTCGTCGCCAAGATCATCGAGTAAGCCAGTTATTCGTTGATCGACAGTTTTGGGGCTGGCAACAGCCGGCCCCAGCATGGTTTAGGGGTATAGCTCAACTGGCAGAGCGTCGGTCTCCAAAACCGAAGGTTGGGGGTTCGATTCCCTCTGCCCCTGCCAAAAAATAGCCACGTGTTCTACGTGGCATTTGTTTTAAGGTGTTATGGCGAATCCATCCGTCGAAACTGTAAATACCTCCGGCGATAAGCTGATGCTGGCCCTGGGCGTATTGTTGGTCTTGGCCGGATTCGTGGGCTTCTTCTGGCTGGCCAATCAGCAGTGGTATGTCCGCGGTGCCGCGTTGGCGGTAGGTATCATCGCCGGCGTGGCTGTCGGGCTGATGTCCGCACCTGGCAAGAGCCTCATCGCCTTTGCCAAGGATTCGTACAAGGAAGTCCGCAAGGTCGTTTGGCCCACCCGCAAGGAAGCAACGCAAACCACACTCGTCGTGTTCGGTTTCGTGCTCGTGATGGCGATTTTCCTCTGGTTGAGTGACAAATCGATCGAATGGGTGATTTTCTCGGCGATTCTGGGTTGGAAATGATATGAGCGATACTCCGGCATCCCCGAGCGGAAAGCGTTGGTACGTCGTGCACGCCTACTCCGGTATGGAGAAGAGCGTGCAACGTGCGCTTCAGGAGCGCATTGAACGTGCTGGCATGCAGGACAAATTCGGTCAGATCCTGGTCCCGACCGAAGAAGTGGTCGAAGTCAAAGGCGGTCACAAGGCAGTAACCGAGCGTCGTTTCTTCCCCGGCTACGTGCTGGTTGAGATGGAAATGACGGACGAAACGTGGCACCTCGTGAAGAACACCGCGAAGGTCACCGGTTTCGTCGGCGGTGCACGCAACCGCCCGACCCCGATTTCCCCGAAGGAAGTCGAGAAGATCATGTCGCAGATGCAGGAAGGCGTTGAGAAGCCGCGCCCGAAGACCCTGTTCGAAGTCGGCGAGATGGTGCGTGTCAAGGAAGGCCCGTTCACGGACTTCAATGGCACCGTCGAAGAAGTCAACTACGAAAAATCGCGCGTGCGTGTGTCGGTCACCATCTTTGGCCGATCCACCCCGGTCGAACTCGAGTTCGGCCAGGTCGAAAAAGTTTGATCCCGATTCGGTGGGCAGCCTCGGCTGCCCACCTTCGCGCTTACGGCCCGCGTCATGGCCGTTGAGGAGCGTCAGTAGCCCGTGGCGAAAGCGCGTTATTACTCACCGAACGCCTTCTCAGGCGTTCCAATGAGGTTCACAAATGGCAAAGAAGATTATCGGCTTTATCAAGCTGCAGATCCCTGCAGGTAAAGCCAACCCGTCGCCGCCGGTCGGTCCGGCACTGGGCCAGCGCGGCCTGAACATCATGGAGTTCTGCAAGGCGTTCAACGCGCAGACTCAAGGCATGGAGCCGGGTCTGCCGGTGCCGGTGGTCATCACGGCATTCGCTGACAAGAGCTTCACGTTCGTGATGAAGACGCCGCCGGCGACCGTCCTGATCAAGAAGGCGGCGAAGGTGGACAAGGGCTCGAGCAAGCCGCACACCGACAAGGTCGGTTCGATCACGCGCGCTCAAGCTGAAGAAATCGCTAAGACCAAGATGCCGGACCTTACGGCAGCTGATCTGGACGCAGCCGTTCGCACCATCGCTGGTAGCGCACGCTCGATGGGCATCACTGTGGAGGGCGTGTAAATGGCTAAGATCTCCAAGCGCCGTCAGGCATTTGCTGCCAAGGTTGATCGTCAGAAGCTGTACGCGATCGAAGACGCACTGAGCCTCGTGAAGGAATGCGCGAGCGCGAAGTTCGACGAGTCGATCGACGTCGCAGTCCAGCTCGGCATCGATGCGAAGAAGTCGGACCAGGTCGTTCGTGGTTCGGTCGTTCTGCCGGCAGGTACGGGCAAGTCGGTTCGCGTTGCAGTGTTCGCGCAAGGCGAGAAGGCCGAGCAAGCGCGTGCAGCAGGCGCGGAAATCGTCGGTATGGAAGACCTGGCAGAGCAGATCAAGGCTGGCCAGATGGACTTCGACATCGTGATCGCTTCGCCGGACACGATGCGTATCGTCGGTACGCTCGGCCAGATCCTCGGCCCGCGCGGCCTGATGCCGAACCCGAAGGTCGGTACGGTCACGCCGGACGTCGCAACCGCCGTCAAGAACGCGAAGGCTGGTCAGGTGCAATTCCGTGTCGACAAGGCCGGTATCATCCACGCGACCATCGGCCGTGCATCGTTCGAACCGACCGCACTGCGTTCGAACCTGTCGGCGCTGATCGAAGCGCTGCAGAAGGCAAAGCCGGCAACGAGCAAGGGCATCTACCTGCGCAAGATCGCACTGTCGAGCACGATGGGCGTCGGCGTGCGTGTTGACCAGGCTACGCTGGCAGCGCAGTAAGCAAGTATTCGGGCTGCTTCGTTCGCGAAGCGGCCTACATGGGCTTTGGGCGGTTGTTCGTGCAGCAAGGCGGGCAACCGGTTATCAAAGACCGTTGGTGGGGCGCAGCAGTCAGGCGAACCCTTAATTCAAGCCAACGCAGATGGCGAACCCGAAAAAGTTTTGCAGTGGTGAAGCCGCAGGCCGTGAAGCGATTCCCGGCGTGAGGTGGAAATACTCCTAACGAGGTCGGACGCCGTTGTTGAACGAGGTACGTGAGGTTTCGTGCCGAACGTATCGTTTCTGGAGGCTAACCGTGCCGCTTAATAGAGAAGACAAGCAAGCCGTCGTCGCTGAGGTTTCCGCGCAAGTCGCGAAGGCCCAGACCGTTGTGCTGGCTGAGTATCGTGGAATTGCGGTTGGCGATCTGACCAAGCTGCGCGCGCAAGCGCGTGAGCAAAAGGTTTACCTGCGCGTGTTGAAGAACACGCTGGCGCGTCGCGCTGTCGAAGGTACGCCGTTTGCTCCGCTGGCAGAGCAGATGACTGGCCCGTTGATCTACGGCATCTCGGAAGATGCAATTGCTGCTGCTAAGGTCGTCAACGACTTCAGCAAGAGCAATGACAAGTTGGTCATCAAGGCTGGTTCGTTCGATGGCAAGGTGATGGACAAGGCTGGCGTGCAAGCGCTGGCAAGCATCCCGAGCCGCGAAGAACTGCTCTCGAAGCTGCTGTTCGTTATGCAATCGCCTGTTTCGAGCTTCGCGCGCGCTCTTGCCGCGCTGGCCGAGAAGAAGCAAGCGGAAGCTGCGTAATCGAACGTGCATCAGCGTCATTGATCGCTGGCTGTATCCGAATTCAATTTAGGAGTATTTCAAATGGCAATCGCAAAAGAAGACATCCTGGCAGCAGTCGAAGGGATGACCGTTCTGGAACTGAACGAACTGGTCAAGGCATTCGAAGAGAAGTTTGGCGTGTCGGCAGCTGCAGTTGCAGTCGCTGGCCCGGCAGGCGGCGGCGCTGCTGCTGCTGCTGAAGAGCAGACCGAATTCACGGTCATGCTGCTCGAAGCAGGCGGCAACAAGGTTGCAGTCATCAAGGCAGTTCGCGAACTGACGGGCCTGGGCCTGAAGGAAGCGAAGGACCTGGTTGACGGCGCACCGAAGCCGGTCAAGGAAGCAGTGCCGAAGGCTGCTGCTGACGAAGCCAAGAAGAAGCTGGAAGACGCAGGCGCGAAGGCCGAAATCAAGTAAGTTTCGACGCGCTGTGCGAAGGCTGGCGGTATTTTCACCGCCGGCCTTTTTGTGCTTTGTGGGGTCGTTATTCTGGCACTCATTCGGGAGCCCGAATAATCGGCCCCAGAAGCCAAAGAAAACCGTCTGATCGTTGCGATTGATCACGAATGGCGGTTCTCTTTGTCTTCTGAAGCGACTGCAGAAGGCAAGTTTGGTCGGGTAGCGGGCAACACAGGCATCCGCTGCCGTCAGCCAGCGGTTGGTAGCGGCCAACCACCAAGCTTCTCGGCTCGTTCAAGCCGTCGGACGGCCATCGGGTCTCAGTCGGTGAACACTCGGGTTTGAAACGTCCAGGTATTCCGCCTCGATAGCACCCGCCGTGATTCGGAGATCGTATGCAATATTCCTTCACCGAGAAGAAGCGCATTCGCAAGAGTTTCGCGAAGCGCCCCATCGTTCACCAAGTTCCTTTCTTGCTGGCTACCCAGCTTGAATCATTCAGCACGTTTCTGCAAGCCGATGTGCTCGCGGCGCAACGCAAGCCTGAAGGTTTGCAGGCCGCGTTCACATCGGTATTTCCCATTGTTTCGCACAACGGCTTCGCGCGCCTCGAGTTCGTGAGCTACGCGCTGTCCGCGCCGGCATTCAACATCAAGGAATGCCAGCAGCGCGGCCTGACGTACTGCTCCGCACTGCGCGCGAAGGTCCGCCTTGTCATCCTCGACAAGGAATCGCCGAACAAGCCGGTCGTCAAGGAAGTGAAAGAGCAGGAAGTGTACATGGGCGAAATGCCGCTCATGACGCCGACGGGCTCGTTCGTCATCAACGGCACCGAGCGTGTCATCGTCTCGCAGCTGCATCGTTCGCCGGGCGTGTTCTTCGAGCACGACAAGGGCAAGACGCACAGCTCGGGCAAGCTGCTGTTCTCGGCACGGATCATTCCGTACCGCGGCTCGTGGCTCGACTTCGAATTCGATCCGAAGGACATCCTGTACTTCCGCGTCGACCGTCGCCGCAAGATGCCGGTCACGATCCTGCTGAAGGCCATCGGCCTGACGCCGGAACAGATCCTCGCGAACTTCTTCGTGTTCGACAACTTCACGCTGATGGACGAAGGCGCACAACTCGAGTTCGTGCCCGAGCGCCTGCGTGGTGAAGTCGCGCGTTTCGACATCACGGATCGTGATGGCAAGGTCATCGTCCAGAAGGACAAGCGGATCAACGCGAAGCACATTCGCGACCTCGAAGCCGCGAAGACCAAGTTCATCTCGGTGCCAGAAGACTATCTGCTCGGCCGCGTGCTGGCGAAGAACGTCGTCGACGGCGACACCGGCGAAGTGATCGCGAGCGCGAACGACGAAGTCACGGAAAGCGTGCTCGAGAAGCTGCGCGAAGCGGGCATCAAGGACATCCAGACGCTCTACACGAACGACCTGGACCAGGGCCCGTACATTTCGTCGACGCTGCGTGTCGACGAAACGACCGACAGGACTGCCGCGCGCATCGCGATCTACCGCATGATGCGTCCGGGCGAGCCGCCGACCGAAGAAGCGGTCGAGGCTCTGTTCAACCGTCTGTTCTACAGCGAAGAAGCGTACGACCTGTCGAAGGTCGGCCGTATGAAGTTCAACCGCCGCGTCAGCCGTGACGAGATCACCGGCCCGATGACGCTGCAGGACGACGACATCCTCGCGACGATCAAGATCCTGGTCGAGCTGCGTAACGGCAAGGGCGAAGTGGACGACATCGACCACCTCGGCAACCGTCGTGTGCGTTGCGTCGGCGAACTGGCGGAAAACCAGTTCCGCGCAGGTCTCGTGCGTGTCGAGCGCGCGGTCAAGGAACGCCTCGGCCAGGCCGAAAGCGAAAACTTGATGCCGCACGACCTGATCAACTCGAAGCCGATTTCGTCGGCGATTCGCGAGTTCTTCGGTTCGTCGCAGCTGTCGCAGTTCATGGACCAGACCAACCCGCTGTCGGAAATCACGCACAAGCGCCGTGTTTCAGCACTGGGCCCGGGCGGTCTGACGCGCGAGCGCGCAGGCTTTGAAGTTCGCGACGTGCACCCGACCCACTATGGCCGCGTGTGCCCGATCGAAACGCCGGAAGGTCCGAACATCGGCCTGATCAACTCGCTCGCACTGTATGCGCACCTGAACGAGTATGGCTTCCTCGAGACGCCGTACCGCAAGGTCGTGGACAGCAAGGTGACCGACCAGATCGATTACCTGTCGGCGATCGAAGAAGGCCGCTACATGATCGCTCAGGCGAACGCCGCGATCGACGAGAACGGCCAGCTGATCGACGAACTCGTGTCGTCGCGTGAAGCCGGCGAAACGATGATGGTCACGCCGGACCGTATCCAGTACATGGACGTCGCACCGTCGCAGATCGTGTCGGTCGCAGCTTCGCTGATTCCGTTCCTCGAGCACGATGACGCGAACCGTGCACTGATGGGTTCGAACATGCAGCGTCAGGCCGTGCCGTGTCTGCGTCCGGAAAAGCCGGTCGTCGGTACGGGCATCGAGCGCACCTGCGCGGTCGACTCGGGTACGACGGTTCAGGCGTTCCGCGGCGGCGTCGTCGACTATGTCGACGCAGGCCGTATCGTGATTCGCGTGAACGACGACGAAGCAGTCGCAGGTGAAGTCGGTGTCGACATCTACAACCTGATCAAGTACACGCGTTCGAACCAGAACACGAACATCAACCAGCGTCCGATCGTGAAGATGGGCGACAAGGTCTCGCGCGGCGACGTGCTGGCCGACGGCGCCTCGACGGACCTGGGCGAGCTCGCGCTCGGCCAGAACATGCTGATCGCGTTCATGCCGTGGAACGGCTACAACTTCGAGGATTCGATCCTGATCTCGGAGAAGGTCGTTGCGGACGATCGCTACACGTCGATCCACATCGAAGAGTTGAACGTCGTTGCACGCGACACGAAGCTCGGGCCGGAAGAAATCACGCGCGACATCTCGAACCTGGCAGAAGTCCAGCTCGGCCGTCTCGACGAATCGGGCATCGTGTACATCGGTGCTGAAGTCGAAGCAGGCGACGTGCTGGTCGGCAAGGTCACGCCGAAGGGCGAGACCCAGCTGACGCCGGAAGAGAAGCTGCTGCGCGCGATCTTCGGCGAGAAGGCTTCGGACGTGAAGGACACGTCGCTGCGCGTGCCGTCGGGCATGAGCGGCACCGTGATCGACGTCCAGGTGTTCACGCGTGAAGGCATCCAGCGCGACAAGCGTGCGCAACAGATCATCGACGATGAACTGAAGCGTTACCGTCTCGACCTGAACGACCAGCTGCGCATCGTGGAAGGCGACGCGTTCCAGCGTCTCGCACGCATGCTCGTGGGCAAGGTCGCGAACGGCGGTCCGAAGAAGCTCGCGAAGGGCACGAAGATCGACCAGGCTTACCTGGAAGACCTCGACCACTACCACTGGTTCGACATCCGCCTTGCGGACGACGAAGCAGCGGCGCAGCTCGAAGCGATCAAGAACTCGATCGAAGAAAAGCGTCACCAGTTCGACCTCGCGTTCGAAGAGAAGCGCAAGAAGCTCACGCAAGGCGACGAACTGCCGCCGGGCGTGCTGAAGATGGTCAAGGTGTACCTCGCGGTCAAGCGTCGCCTGCAGCCTGGCGACAAGATGGCAGGCCGTCACGGTAACAAGGGTGTCGTGTCGAAGATCGTCCCGATCGAAGACATGCCGTACATGGCCGATGGCCGTCCGGCAGACGTCGTGCTGAACCCGCTGGGCGTTCCGTCGCGGATGAACGTGGGTCAGGTTCTGGAAGTGCACCTCGGCTGGGCCGCGAAGGGTCTCGGCTGGCGTATCGGCGAAATGCTGCAGCGTCAGGCGAAGATCGAGGAAATGCGCGTGTTCCTGACGAAGATCTACAACGACTCGGGCCGCCAGGAAGACCTGGAAAGCTTCACCGACGAAGAGATCCTCGAACTCGCGAAGAACCTGCGCGAAGGCGTGCCGTTCGCAACGCCGGTGTTCGACGGTGCGACCGAGGAAGAAATGGGCAAGATGCTCGACCTCGCGTTCCCGGACGACATCGCTGAACAGCTCGGCATGAACCCGTCGAAGAACCAGGTCCGTCTGTACGACGGCCGCACGGGTGAAATGTTCGAACGTCGCGTGACGCTTGGCTACATGCACTACCTGAAGCTGCACCACTTGGTCGACGACAAGATGCACGCGCGTTCGACCGGCCCGTACTCGCTCGTCACGCAGCAGCCGCTGGGTGGTAAGGCGCAGTTCGGTGGCCAGCGTTTCGGTGAAATGGAAGTGTGGGCACTCGAAGCGTACGGCGCGTCCTACGTGCTGCAGGAAATGCTGACGGTGAAGTCGGACGACGTGAACGGCCGTACCAAGGTTTATGAAAACCTGGTCAAGGGCGATCACGTGATCGATGCAGGCATGCCGGAATCCTTCAACGTGCTCGTGAAGGAAATCCGCTCGCTCGGTATCGATATCGATCTCGACCGCAATTAATCGGACTACGGAGAGAAAGCAATGAAAGCTCTGCTCGATCTATTCAAGCAAGTCCAACAGGAAGAAGTTTTCGACGCGATCAAGATCGGTCTGGCCTCGCCGGACAAGATCCGTTCGTGGTCGTTCGGCGAAGTGAAGAAGCCGGAGACCATCAACTACCGTACGTTCAAGCCGGAACGCGATGGTCTCTTCTGCGCGAAGATCTTCGGGCCGATCAAGGACTACGAGTGCCTGTGCGGCAAGTACAAGCGTCTGAAGCACCGCGGCGTGATCTGCGAGAAGTGCGGCGTCGAAGTGACGCTGGCGAAGGTGCGTCGTGAACGGATGGGCCACATCGAGCTGGCCTCGCCGGTCGCTCACATCTGGTTCCTGAAGTCGCTGCCGTCGCGTCTGGGCATGGTGCTCGACATGACGCTGCGCGACATCGAACGCGTGCTGTACTTCGAAGCATATGTGGTCATTGAACCGGGCATGACGCCGCTGAAGGCGCGGCAGATCATGACCGAAGAGGATTACTACAACAAGGTCGAGGAATACGGCGACGAATTCCGTGCCGAAATGGGCGCGGAAGGCGTGCGTGAACTGCTGCGCGCGATCAACATCGACGAGCAGGTCGAGACGCTGCGCACCGAGCTGAAGAACACCGGCTCGGAAGCGAAGATCAAGAAGTACGCGAAGCGCCTGAAGGTCCTCGAGGCATTCCAGCGCTCGGGCATCAAGCCCGAGTGGATGATCCTCGAAGTGCTGCCGGTGCTGCCGCCGGAACTGCGTCCGCTCGTGCCGCTGGACGGCGGCCGTTTCGCGACGTCGGACCTGAACGACCTGTATCGCCGCGTGATCAACCGTAACAACCGGTTGAAGCGTCTGCTCGAGCTGAAGGCGCCTGAAATCATCGTCCGCAACGAAAAGCGGATGCTGCAGGAAGCCGTCGACTCGCTGCTCGACAACGGTCGTCGCGGCAAGGCGATGACGGGCGCGAACAAGCGTCCGCTGAAGTCGCTCGCCGACATGATCAAGGGTAAGGGCGGTCGTTTCCGTCAGAACCTGCTGGGCAAGCGCGTCGACTACTCGGGCCGTTCGGTCATCGTGGTCGGCCCGACGCTGAAGCTGCACCAGTGCGGTCTGCCGAAGCTGATGGCGCTCGAACTGTTCAAGCCGTTCATCTTCAACAAGCTGGAAGTGATGGGCGTTGCGACGACCATCAAGGCTGCGAAGAAGGAAGTCGAGAACCAGACGCCGGTGGTGTGGGACATCCTCGAAGAGGTGATCCGCGAGCACCCGGTGATGCTGAACCGTGCGCCGACGCTGCACCGTCTCGGTATCCAGGCATTTGAGCCGGTGCTGATCGAAGGCAAGGCAATTCAGCTGCACCCGCTCGTCTGCGCGGCGTTCAACGCCGACTTCGACGGTGACCAGATGGCCGTTCACGTGCCGCTGTCGCTCGAAGCGCAGATGGAAGCGCGTACGCTGATGCTGGCGTCGAACAACGTGCTGTTCCCGGCCAACGGCGATCCGTCGATCGTGCCGTCGCAGGATATCGTGCTGGGTCTGTACTACGCGACCCGCGAAGCGGTCAACGGCAAGGGCGAAGGCCTGTCGTTCACGGGCGTGTCGGAAGTGATCCGCGCGTACGAGAACAAGGAAGTCGAGCTCGCATCGCGCGTCAACGTGCGGATCACCGAAATGGTCCACAACGAAGACACGTCGGAAGGCGCGCCGCCGTTCGTGCCGAAGATCTCGCTGTACGCGACGACCGTCGGTCGCGCGATCCTGTCGGAGATCCTGCCGCACGGCCTGCCGTTCTCGGTGCTGAACAAGCCGCTGAAGAAGAAGGAAATCTCGCGCCTGATCAACACGGCGTTCCGCAAGTGCGGTCTGCGTGCGACGGTGGTGTTCGCCGACCAGCTGATGCAGTCGGGTTTCCGTCTCGCGACGCGTGCCGGCATCTCGATCTGCGTGGACGACATGCTCGTGCCGCCGCAGAAGGAAACGATCGTCGGCGACGCCGCGAAGAAGGTGAAGGAGTACGACCGCCAGTACATGTCGGGTCTCGTCACCGCGCAGGAACGCTACAACAACGTGGTCGACATCTGGTCGGCAACGTCGGAAGCGGTCGGCAAGGCGATGATGGAGCAGCTGTCGACGGAGCCGGTGACGGACCGCGACGGCAACGAGACGCGCCAGGAGTCGTTCAACTCGATCTACATGATGGCCGACTCGGGCGCCCGGGGTTCGGCGGTTCAGATTCGTCAGCTGGCCGGTATGCGTGGCCTGATGGCGAAGCCGGACGGCTCGATTATCGAGACGCCGATTACCGCGAACTTCCGCGAAGGTCTGAACGTGTTGCAGTACTTCATCTCGACCCACGGTGCACGTAAGGGTCTGGCTGATACGGCACTGAAGACCGCGAACTCGGGTTACCTGACGCGTCGTCTCGTCGACGTCACGCAGGATCTGGTGGTGGTGGAAGACGATTGCGGCACGTCGAACGGCGTCGCGATGAAGGCACTCGTCGAAGGCGGTGAAGTCGTCGAAGCGCTGCGTGACCGTATCCTCGGCCGCGTTGCGGTTGCGGACGTCGTGAACCCGGAAACGCAGGAAACGGTGTACGAATCGGGCACGCTGCTCGACGAAACGGCGGTCGAGGAAATCGAACGTCTCGGCATCGACGAAGTGCGCGTGCGCACGCCGCTGACCTGCGAAACGCGTTACGGCCTGTGCGCAGCCTGCTACGGCCGTGACCTCGGCCGCGGCTCGCTCGTGAACGTCGGCGAAGCAGTCGGCGTGATCGCGGCACAGTCGATCGGTGAACCGGGCACGCAGCTGACGATGCGTACGTTCCACATCGGTGGTGCGGCATCGCGTGCGGCAGTGGCTTCGTCGGTCGAAGCGAAGAGCAACGGTATCGTCCGCTTCACGGCGACGATGCGCTACGTTACGAACGCGAAGGGCGAGCAGATCGTCATTTCCCGTTCGGGCGAAGCGATGATCACCGACGACTTCGGTCGCGAGCGCGAGCGTCACAAAGTGCCGTACGGCGCGACGCTGCTGCAGCTCGACGGCGTGACGATCAAGGCAGGCACGCAGCTCGCCACGTGGGATCCGCTGACCCGTCCGATCATCACCGAGTACGGTGGTACGGTGAAGTTCGAGAACGTCGAGGAAGGCGTGACCGTCGCGAAGCAGATCGACGACGTGACCGGCCTGTCGACGCTGGTCGTGATCGACGTGAAGCGTCGTGGCTCGCAAGCTTCGAAGAGCGTGCGTCCGCAGGTCAAGCTGCTCGACGCGAACGGCGACGAAGTGAAGATTCCGGGCACGGAGCACGCAGTGCAGATCGGCTTCCAGGTCGGCGCACTGATCACCGTGAAGGATGGCCAGCAGGTGCAGGTCGGTGAAGTGCTCGCACGTATCCCGACGGAAGCGCAGAAGACGCGTGACATTACCGGCGGTCTGCCGCGGGTGGCGGAACTGTTCGAAGCGCGTTCGCCGAAGGATGCCGGCATTCTCGCGGAAGTCACCGGTACGACGTCGTTCGGTAAGGACACGAAGGGCAAGCAGCGTCTCGTCATCACGGACCTCGAGGGCAACCAGCACGAGTTCCTGATCGCGAAGGAAAAGCAGGTTCTGGTTCACGATGCTCAGGTCGTCAACAAGGGCGAAATGATCGTGGACGGTCCGGCCGATCCGCACGACATCCTGCGTCTGCAGGGTATCGAGGCGCTGTCGCGCTACATCGTTGACGAAGTGCAGGACGTGTATCGTCTGCAGGGCGTGAAGATCAACGACAAGCACATCGAGGTGATCGTTCGCCAGATGCTGCGTCGTGTGCAGATCACCGACAACGGTGATACGCGCTTCATCCCGGGCGAACAGGTCGAGCGTTCCGACATGCTGGACGAGAACGATCGCATGATCGCCGAGGACAAGCGTCCGGCTTCGTACGACAACGTGCTGCTCGGTATCACGAAGGCATCGCTGTCGACCGACTCGTTCATCTCCGCGGCATCGTTCCAGGAAACGACCCGCGTGCTGACCGAAGCGGCGATCATGGGCAAGCGCGACGATCTGCGTGGCCTGAAGGAAAACGTGATCGTCGGCCGTCTGATTCCGGCCGGTACGGGTCTCGCGTTCCACAAGGCACGCAAGGCGAAGGAATCGTCGGATCGCGAGCGTTTCGACCAGATCGCAGCGGAAGAGTCCTTCGACTTCGGCACGCCGAGCGCGCCGGCAGAAGAGCCGCAGCAACACCCGGCAGCCGAGTAAGTGCGGGCGGCGCGAGCCGCCTTGCCTTACCTCGCTGTCACCGAAACCGCCCGGTTCTGCCGGGCGGTTTTTTTTCGTCCGTTGTTTACGCGCATGACGGGCCTGCGCAGCGCCGGCGAAGGTCGCTTGCGAGCGATGTGTCGCCTGACTGCTGGCGCCGCCGCAGCCATTGTGCTGACTGCAGCGTAGCTGCGGCAGGCCCGTCATGCGCGCGAACGATTACTGGCCGATTGGCCAAAACCGCACGATTCGCCACGCGTCGCGCGAGCGGGTTGTTAAAATTGCGGTCATCGTTTAGCCGTCCCTGTCCTCATTCATGTCCCGCGCCCTCGAAATCCTCGACGAAGTATTTGGTTATCCCGCATTTCGCGGCCAGCAGGGCGAGATCGTCGAGCACGTCGCCGGCGGCGGCGATTGCCTCGTGCTGATGCCGACCGGCGGCGGCAAGTCGCTGTGCTATCAGATTCCGGCGCTGCTGCGCCGCGAGGCCGGGCAGGGCGCCGGCATCGTCGTGTCGCCGTTGATCGCGCTGATGCAGGACCAGGTCGCCGCACTGAGGGAAGTGGGCGTGCGTGCGGCTTACCTGAATTCGACGCTGTCGGGCGCCGAGGCCGCGGCGACCGAGCGCGCGCTGCGCGAAGGCGAAATCGACCTGCTGTACGTTGCGCCGGAACGCCTGATGACGGGGCGCTTCCTCGACCTGATCGAGCGCGCGAAGATCGGCCTGTTCGCGATCGACGAAGCGCACTGCGTGTCGCAATGGGGGCACGATTTCCGCCCGGAATACATCCAGCTGTCGGTGCTGCACGAGCGATTCCCGTCGGTGCCGCGCATCGCGCTGACCGCCACGGCCGATGCGATCACGCGCGACGAGATCATCCATCGCCTCGCGCTCGACGACGCACGCGTGTTCGTGTCGAGCTTCGACCGCCCGAACATCCGCTACCGGATCGTCGAAAAGGACAACGCGCGTTCGCAGCTGCTCGATTTCATCCGTGCCGAACACACGAATGCCGACGGCACGACGGATGCGGGCGTCGTCTATTGCCTGTCGCGCCGCAAGGTCGAGGAAACGGCCGAATGGCTGAAGGCGCAGGGTGTGCGTGCGCTGCCGTATCACGCGGGGATGGAGTTCGAGGTGCGGCAGAAGCACCAGGAAATGTTCCAGCGCGAGGAAGGCATCGTGATGTGCGCGACGATCGCGTTCGGCATGGGCATCGACAAGCCGGACGTGCGCTTCGTTGCGCACCTGGATCTGCCGAAGAGCGTCGAAGGCTACTATCAGGAAACGGGCCGCGCCGGCCGCGACGGGATGCCCGCGAATGCGTGGATGGCGTACGGTCTCGGCGACGTCGTCCAGCAGCGCAAGATGATCGACGAGTCCGATGCGGACGACGCGCACAAGCGCGTCCAGACGTCGAAGCTCGACGCGCTGCTCGGGCTGTGCGAGACGATCTCGTGCCGCCGCGTGCGGCTGCTGAACTACTTCGGCGAGGAGAGCAAGCCGTGCGGCAACTGCGACACGTGTATCGAGCCGCCGGCTTCGTGGGACGCCACGCGTGAAGCGCAGATGGCGCTGTCCTGCGTGTTTCGCGCGCAGCGCGCAAGCGGCTTCAATTTCGGCTCGAGCCACCTGATCGAGATCCTGCGCGGCGGGCGCACCGAGAAGGTGTTGCAGCGCGGCCACGACCAGCTCACGACGTTCGGGATCGGCGCGTCGCTGTCGGAGCCCGAATGGCGCGCGATTTTCCGTCAGCTCGTCGCGTACGGCTACCTGGCCGTCGATCACGGCGGCTTCGGCGCGCTCGTGCTGACCGAGGCTGCGAAGCCCGTGCTGAAGAACGAAGAGAAGGTCACGCTGCGTCGCTACGTGAAGCCGCAGCGCACACGCCAGTCGTCGAGCCGCAGCGGTACGCGCGTCGATCCGACGGCCGGCATGGGCGCGCGTGAGCGCGCACGGTGGGATGCGCTGCGCGCGTGGCGTGCGGAAACGGCGAAAACGGACGGCGTGCCGGCCTACGTGATCTTCCACGATGCGACGCTTGCCGAGATCGCGCGCAACGCGCCGGAGTCGATCGACGACCTGCGCCATATCCCCGGCATGGGCGTGCGCAAGCTGGAGCGCTTCGGTGACGAGATCATCGACGTCGTCGAGTCGGCCTGACACTGGCGTTCCGACCCTTCCGGTAAACCACACGTTCGGCAAGCGAATCACGCAAGCCGTTGACTTAGTTGGTATTTCCGGAATATCATGCTGGGTTCCGGTATTCGGTGGGCCGAGTCGCGTTCCAAGGTTCGCACCCGTTTCGCCGGTTCGGAAGTCAACTGTGCGTCGATTCTCGCTTTGCCCGAAATCGATGCGCAGATTTTGTTCAATTTCAGGAATAAACAATGCCAACCATCAACCAACTGGTTCGCAAAGGCCGTCAGTCGGAAACGACGAAGAGCAAGAGCCCGGCCCTGCAGGACTGCCCCCAGCGTCGCGGCGTGTGCACCCGTGTGTACACGACGACGCCGAAGAAGCCGAACTCGGCACTCCGTAAGGTCGCCAAGGTTCGTCTGACGAACGGCTTCGAAGTGATCTCGTACATCGGCGGTGAAGGCCACAACCTGCAGGAACACTCGGTTGTGCTGATCCGCGGCGGCCGTGTGAAGGACTTGCCGGGTGTGCGTTACCACATGGTTCGCGGCTCGCTGGATACCCAGGGCGTCAAGGACCGTAAGCAAGCGCGCTCGAAGTACGGCGCGAAGCGTGCAAAGGCTGCCAAGTAAGCAGTTTTTGATCAGGGATCGCCGTAGGGCGGTCAAGGCGGGAGTGCCGGATTGCCGGTGCTGTCGAGTAAGTGGTCACCCGGCCAAGCTGGTTAGTCGTGAAGATGTGATCGGGTTTGTTGGTGGCCGCGGAGCTGGAACCAGCTCCAACTGAACAAGTAAAGGAAGAATCATGCCGCGTCGTCGCGAAGTCCCCAAGCGGGAAGTGTTGCCGGATCCGAAGTTCGGTAACGTTGATGTAGCCAAGTTCATGAACATGCTGATGCTGTCCGGCAAGAAGTCGGTCGCAGAGCGCATCGTTTATGGCGCATTCGAACAAATCCAGACCAAGGGTGGCAAGGACCCGCTGGAAGTGTTCACGGTTGCGCTCAACAACGTCAAGCCGGTGGTCGAAGTTAAGAGCCGTCGCGTTGGTGGTGCCAACTATCAAGTTCCGGTCGAAGTGCGCCCGTCGCGTCGTATGGCATTGGCGATGCGCTGGCTGCGTGAGGCTGCGAAGAAGCGTAGCGAGAAGTCGATGGCCCTGCGCCTGGCAGGTGAACTCTCCGAAGCGGCCGAAGGCCGTGGCGGCGCGATGAAGAAGCGCGACGAAGTTCACCGCATGGCAGAAGCCAACCGCGCGTTCTCGCATTTCCGTTTCTAAGCGCCTGGCTGGGCTTTTAGCGGAAATAAATTCCGGGCGGGTGCGCTTTTCAGGCGCCTCGCCCGTTTGTGTTGAAGCATGATGCAGCAGCGCTGCATCGTGTCATCCCAGTAGAGGATCAAAGTGGCTCGCAAGACTCCTATCGAGCGCTACCGCAATATCGGTATTAGCGCTCACATCGACGCCGGCAAAACGACGACGACCGAGCGCATTCTGTTTTACACCGGTGTGAACCACAAGATCGGTGAAGTCCACGACGGCGCGGCCACGATGGACTGGATGGAGCAGGAACAGGAGCGTGGCATCACGATCACGTCCGCTGCTACCACCGCCTTCTGGAAGGGCATGGGCGGCAACTATCCGGAACACCGCATCAACATCATCGACACCCCGGGCCACGTCGACTTCACGATTGAAGTCGAGCGCTCGATGCGCGTGCTCGACGGCGCGTGCATGGTGTACTGCGCAGTGGGCGGCGTGCAGCCGCAGTCGGAAACGGTGTGGCGCCAGGCGAACAAGTACAAGGTGCCGCGTCTCGCGTTCGTCAACAAGATGGACCGTACCGGCGCGAACTTCTTCAAGGTCTACGACCAGCTCCGTCTGCGCCTGAAGGCGAACCCGGTTCCGGTCGTGGTGCCGATCGGTGCGGAAGAAGGCTTCAAGGGTGTCGTCGACCTGATCAAGATGAAGGCGATCATTTGGGACGAGGCATCGCAAGGTACCAAGTTCGACTACGTCGACATCCCGGCTGAACTCGTCGACACGTGCAATGAATGGCGTGAAAAGATGGTCGAAGCGGCTGCCGAGTCGAACGAAGACCTGATGAACAAGTACCTCGAAGCAGGCGAGCTGTCGGAAGCCGAGATCGTCAAGGGTCTGCGCGACCGTACGATCGCGTGCGAAATCCAGCCGATGCTGTGCGGTACCGCGTTCAAGAACAAGGGCGTGCAGCGTATGCTCGACGCCGTGATCGATTTCCTGCCGTCGCCGGTCGACATCCCGCCGGTTACGGGTGAACTCGAAAATGGCGAGAAGACGGAACGCCGTGCGTCCGACGACGAGAAGTTCTCGGCACTCGCGTTCAAGATCATGACCGACCCGTTCGTCGGCCAGCTGATCTTCTTCCGCGTCTACTCGGGCGTCGTCAATTCGGGCGACACGCTGCTCAATGCGACCAAGGACAAGAAAGAGCGTCTCGGCCGTATTCTGCAGATGCACGCGAACCAGCGCGAAGAAATCAAGGAAGTTCGTGCAGGCGACATCGCTGCTGCGGTCGGCCTGAAGGAAGCGACCACGGGCGACACGCTGTGCGATCCGGCACATCCGATCGTGCTCGAACGCATGATTTTCCCGGAGCCGGTGATTTCGCAGGCCGTCGAGCCGAAGACGAAGGCTGACCAGGAGAAGATGGGCCTGGCGCTGAACCGTCTCGCTCAGGAAGATCCGTCGTTCCGCGTGCAGACCGACGAAGAATCGGGTCAAACCATCATTTCGGGTATGGGCGAGCTCCACCTCGAAATTCTGGTCGACCGGATGAAGCGCGAATTCGGCGTGGAAGCGACCGTCGGCAAGCCGCAGGTGGCGTACCGCGAAACCATTCGCAAGTCGGCCGCGGACGTCGAAGGCAAGTTCGTCAAGCAGTCGGGTGGTCGTGGTCAGTACGGCCATGCGGTCATCACGCTCGAGCGCAGCGAACTGGGCAAGGGCTACGAGTTCGTCGACGCGATCAAGGGCGGCGTGATTCCGCGCGAATACATCCCGTCGGTTGACAAGGGTATCCAGGAAACGCTGAAGAGCGGCGTGCTGGCAGGCTTCCCGGTTGTCGACGTGAAGGTCACGCTGACGTTCGGTTCGTACCACGACGTCGACTCGAACGAAAATGCGTTCCGCATGGCCGGTTCGATGGCGTTCAAGGAAGCGATGCGTCGTGCGGATCCGGTTCTGCTCGAGCCGATGATGGCCGTGGAAGTGGAAACGCCGGAAGACTTCATGGGCAACGTGATGGGCGACCTGTCGGGTCGTCGCGGCATCATCCAGGGTATGGATGACATGGTCGGCGGCGGCAAGATCGTGCGCGCCGAAGTGCCGTTGTCGGAGATGTTCGGCTATTCCACGTCGCTGCGTTCGCTGACGCAGGGTCGCGCAACGTACACGATGGAGTTCAAGCACTACGCTGAAGCTCCGAAGAACGTTGCAGAAGCGATCATCAGCGCGAAGACGAAGTAATTCGTTATCACAATCGATTATTTTTGAAAGAAGAGAATCATGGCAAAAGGTAAATTCGAGCGGACCAAGCCGCACGTGAACGTTGGTACGATTGGTCACGTTGACCACGGCAAGACGACGCTGACGGCAGCGATCACGACGGTTCTGACGAAGAAGTTCGGCGGCGAAGCGAAGGCATACGACCAGATCGACGCGGCACCGGAAGAAAAGGCGCGCGGCATCACGATCAACACGGCACACGTCGAGTACGAAACGGCTAACCGCCACTACGCACACGTCGACTGCCCGGGCCACGCTGACTATGTGAAGAACATGATCACGGGCGCAGCGCAGATGGACGGCGCGATCCTGGTTTGCTCGGCAGCTGACGGCCCGATGCCGCAGACGCGTGAGCACATCCTGCTGGCACGTCAGGTTGGCGTTCCGTACATCATCGTGTTCCTGAACAAGTGCGACATGGTGGACGACGCTGAACTGCTCGAGCTGGTCGAGATGGAAGTTCGCGAACTCCTGTCGAAGTACGACTTCCCGGGCGACGACACGCCGATCGTGAAGGGTTCGGCAAAGCTGGCGCTGGAAGGCGACACGGGCGAGCTGGGCGAAGTGGCGATCATGAGCCTGGCCGACGCGCTGGACACGTACATCCCGACGCCGGAGCGTGCAGTTGACGGCGCGTTCCTGATGCCGGTTGAAGACGTGTTCTCGATCTCGGGCCGTGGTACGGTTGTGACGGGTCGCGTTGAGCGCGGCATCGTGAAGGTCGGCGAAGAAATCGAAATCGTCGGTATCAAGCCGACGGTGAAGACGACCTGCACGGGCGTTGAAATGTTCCGCAAGCTGCTGGACCAAGGTCAAGCAGGCGACAACGTTGGTATCCTGCTGCGCGGCACGAAGCGTGAAGACGTGGAGCGTGGCCAGGTTCTGGCGAAGCCGGGTTCGATCACGCCGCACACGCACTTCACGGCTGAAGTGTACGTGCTGAGCAAGGACGAAGGCGGCCGTCACACGCCGTTCTTCAACAACTACCGTCCGCAGTTCTACTTCCGTACGACGGACGTGACGGGCTCGATCGAGCTGCCGAAGGACAAGGAAATGGTGATGCCGGGCGACAACGTGTCGATCACGGTGAAGCTGATCGCTCCGATCGCGATGGAAGAAGGTCTGCGCTTCGCAATCCGCGAAGGCGGCCGTACGGTCGGCGCCGGCGTCGTCGCCAAGATCATCGAGTAATATCGACGATCCGCGGATCCCGACGGGGTCCGCGATTCCCGCGGTATGCAGTTCGTACCGTCGAAACCGGGTGTCCAGCTTGCGCTGGCACCCGGTTTTGTTTTTCCGTCACGCCTGAAGCGCGGGACGAGAAACTCGCACCATCGCTCCAGAATTTCGTGTAGAATCGCGGGCTTAGCAGTGGAAGTACCGCAAGGAACCTGATGTCTCGCTCCCCGCAGGCGTCAAGTTTCACGTTCTTTTAGTGTCCGGCGATGCAACATCGCCTCGCTCTTTCCAAGGAATCGTCATGCAGCAACAGAAAATCCGCATTCGCCTGAAGGCATTCGACTATCGTCTGATCGATCAATCGGCTGCCGAGATCGTCGATACCGCGAAGCGGACTGGCGCAATCGTCCGTGGCCCGGTGCCGCTGCCGACGCGCATTCAGCGTTTTGACATCCTGCGTTCGCCGCACGTCAACAAGACGTCGCGCGATCAGCTCGAAATCCGTACCCACCAGCGCCTGATGGACATCGTCGATCCGACCGACAAGACGGTTGACGCGCTGATGAAGCTCGACCTGCCGGCTGGCGTCGACGTGGAAATCAAGCTGCAGTAAGGCTTCCAGCGCCGTTCGGCTTGCCGGGTGGTGCTAAGTCTTTGATTGCTTGCGGAAAACGCGAAGTCGGGCTATAATGCTTGGCTTTTCGCGTATTCGCGTAAAAAAGTTGGGCCTTGCGTGCCCGGCATTTTGTAAATCAGCCCCGACCAATCGCAGTCGGGAATGGAGAAAATGATGAGCCTTGGACTCGTAGGTCGCAAGGTTGGCATGACCCGTATCTTCACGGCGGAAGGGGATTCGATTCCCGTCACCGTGCTGGACGTGTCGGACAACCGCGTGACGCAGATCAAGACTGTTGAAACCGACGGCTACACGGCCGTGCAGGTTGCATTCGGCTCCCGTCGTGCCTCGCGCGTGACGAAGCCGCTGGCAGGTCATCTCGCCAAAGCCGGTGTCGAAGCCGGTGAAATCCTCAAGGAATTCCGCATTGACGCGGCCAAGGCAGCTGAGCTGTCGAATGGCGCCGTGGTCGGTGCTGATCTTTTCGAAGTGGGCCAGAAGGTCGACGTGCAAGGCGTGTCGATCGGTAAGGGCTACGCCGGTACGATCAAGCGTTACAACTTCTCCTCCGGCCGTGCTACGCACGGTAACTCGCGCTCGCACAACGTGCCGGGCTCGATCGGTATGGCGCAGGATCCGGGTCGTGTTTTCCCGGGTAAACGCATGACGGGTCACATGGGTGACGTGACGGTGACGGTGCAGAACCTCGAAATCGCTCGTATCGACGCAGAGCGCAAGCTGCTGCTCGTGAAGGGTGCGATTCCGGGCGCGAAGGGCGGCAAGGTCTTCGTGACGCCGGCCGTCAAGACCAAGGGGGCGAAATAATGGAACTCAAGCTCCTGAACGAAAATGGTCAGGAAGGTGCAGTGGTCAACGCATCGGACGTCGTGTTCGGTCGTGACTACAACGAAGCGCTGATCCACCAGGTCGTCGTCGCTTACCAGGCGAATGCTCGCCAGGGTAACCGCGCACAGAAGGACCGTGAGCAAGTCAAGCACACGACGAAGAAGCCGTGGCGCCAGAAGGGTACGGGCCGCGCTCGTGCCGGTATGTCGTCGAGCCCGTTGTGGCGTGGCGGTGGTCGTATCTTCCCGAATTCGCCGGAAGAAAACTTCTCGCACAAGGTCAACAAGAAGATGCATCGTGCAGGTCTCTGCTCGATCTTCTCGCAGCTGGCCCGTGAAGGCCGTCTGTCGGTCGTCGAGGACATCATCCTCGAAGCGCCGAAGACCAAGCTGCTGGCCGAAAAATTCAAGACCATGGGTCTCGACTCCGTTCTGATCATTACGGATACGGTTGACGAAAACCTGTACCTGGCATCGCGCAACCTGCCGCACGTGGCAATTGTCGAGCCGCGCTACGCTGACCCGCTCTCGCTGATCTACTTCAAGAAAGTGCTGGTCACGAAGGCTGCGGTCGCCCAGATCGAGGAGTTGCTGTCATGAGCGAGATTCGCAAGAACGATCATCGTTTGATGCAGGTCCTGCTCGCACCGGTGATCTCGGAAAAGGCGACGCTGGTTGCCGACAAGAACGAGCAAGTCGTGTTCGAAGTCGCACCGGATGCCACGAAGCAGGAAGTGAAGGCGGCCGTCGAGCTGCTGTTCAAGGTTGAAGTTGATTCCGTCAACGTGCTGGTTCAGAAGGGCAAGCAAAAGCGCTTTGGCCGTTCGATGGGCCGCCGCAAGGACGTGAAGAAGGCGTACGTTTGCCTGAAGCCCGGCCAGGAAATCAACTTTGAAGCGGAGGCCAAGTAATCATGGCAATCGTTAAAGTTAAGCCGACATCGCCGGGTCGCCGCGCGATGGTCAAGGTGGTCAACAAGAACCTGCACCAGGGCAAGCCGTTCGCGGCACTGCTCGACTCGCAGAGCTCGACCGCCGGCCGTAACAACAACGGCCGAATCACCACGCGTCACAAGGGTGGTGGTCACAAGCAGCACTATCGTATCGTCGATTTCCGTCGCACGAAGGATGGCATTCCGGCAAAGGTCGAGCGTCTCGAGTACGACCCGAACCGTAGCGCGAACATCGCGCTGGTGCTCTACGCAGACGGCGAACGTCGCTACATCATCGCCCCGAAGGGCCTGACCGTCGGCCAACAGCTGATGTCGGGTTCGGAAGCGCCGATCCGTGCAGGCAACACGCTGCCGATCCGCAACATTCCGGTCGGTACGACGATCCACTGCATCGAGATGCTGCCGGGCAAGGGCGCGCAAATGGCGCGTTCGGCTGGTACGTCGGCCATGCTGCTCGCACGTGAAGGCGTCTACGCGCAGGTTCGTCTGCGTTCGGGCGAAATCCGCCGCGTGCACATCGAGTGCCGTGCAACGATCGGTGAAGTCGGCAACGAAGAGCATAGCCTGCGCCAGATCGGCAAGGCTGGCGCGAACCGCTGGCGCGGTATCCGCCCGACGGTGCGTGGCGTTGCGATGAACCCGGTTGATCACCCGCACGGTGGTGGTGAGGGCAAGACGGCTGCAGGTCGCGATCCGGTTAGCCCGTGGGGTACGCCGGCTAAGGGTTATCGCACCCGTAGCAACAAGCGCACGACGACGATGATCGTCCAGCGCCGTCACAAGCGTTAAGGAGTAGGCAATGGCACGTTCTGTTAAAAAAGGTCCGTTCTGCGACGCCCATTTGCTGAAGAAAGTTGAGGCGGCTGCAGCTTCGCGCGACAAAAAGCCGATCAAGACCTGGTCGCGTCGCTCGACGATTCTGCCGGATTTCATCGGCCTGACGATCGCTGTTCACAACGGCCGTCAACACGTTCCGGTGTACATCTCGGAAAACATGGTCGGCCACAAGCTTGGCGAGTTCGCACTGACCCGTACGTTCAAGGGTCACGCAGCCGACAAGAAGGCCAAGAAATAAGGGGCAATCAAGATGGAAGTGAAAGCAATTCATCGCGGTGCCCGCATCTCGGCGCAAAAAACGCGCCTTGTGGCTGACCAGATCCGCGGTTTGCCGGTCGACAAGGCGCTGAACGTTCTGACGTTCTCGCCGAAGAAGGCGGCTGGCATCGTGAAGAAGGTTGTGCTGTCGGCAATCGCGAATGCGGAGCACAACGAAGGCGCCGATATCGACGAGCTCAAGATCAAGAGCATCTACGTCGACAAGGCTGCATCGCTCAAGCGTTTCACCGCGCGCGCCAAGGGCCGCGGTAACCGCATCGAGAAGCAATCCTGTCACATCACTGTGACGGTCGGGAATTAAGGAGCCATACGATGGGACAGAAAATTCATCCGACTGGCTTCCGCTTGGCTGTCAGCCGCAATTGGGCTTCGCGTTGGTACGCGAACAACAACAATTTCGCGGCGATGCTGCAGGAAGACATCGGTGTTCGTGAATACCTGAAGAAGAAGCTGAAGAACGCTTCGGTCGGTCGGGTCGTCATCGAGCGTCCGGCGAAGAACGCGCGCATCACGATTTACAGCTCGCGTCCGGGTGTGGTCATCGGCAAGAAGGGCGAGGATATCGAACAGCTGAAGACGGAACTGCAACGCCGCATGGGCGTTCCGGTCCACGTCAACATCGAAGAAATCCGCAAGCCGGAAACCGATGCTCAGCTGATCGCTGACTCGATCACGCAACAGCTCGAGCGCCGGATCATGTTCCGTCGCGCGATGAAGCGTGCGATGCAGAACGCGATGCGTCTGGGTGCTCAAGGCATCAAGATCATGAGCGCCGGCCGTCTGAACGGTATCGAAATCGCTCGTACGGAGTGGTATCGCGAAGGTCGCGTGCCCCTTCACACGCTGCGTGCTGATATCGACTACGCGACCTCGGAAGCGAAGACGACCTACGGGATCATCGGCGTCAAGGTGTGGGTTTACAAGGGCGACACGCTCGGCCGCAACGACGCACCGGTGGTGGAAGAAGTAGCCGAAGACAAGCGTCCGCGTCGCAATGCGCGTCCGGGCGACCGTCGTCCGCGCCGTGATGGCGAAGGCGGCGCTCCGGGTGCTCGTCGTGGCGCACCGCGCCGTGGCGCCGGCAAGCCGGAAGACGGCAAGACTGGAGAATAACGATGCTGCAACCGAAACGCAGGAAGTATCGTAAAGAGCAGAAGGGTCGTAACACCGGCAAGGCGACGCGCGGCAACGCAGTGTCGTTCGGTGAGTTCGGCCTGAAGGCTATCGGTCGCGGTCGTTTGACCGCACGCCAGATTGAAGCGGCGCGTCGTGCAATGACGCGTCACATCAAGCGTGGCGGCCGCATCTGGATCCGGATCTTCCCGGACAAGCCGATTTCGCAGAAGCCGGCCGAAGTGCGTATGGGTAACGGTAAGGGTAACCCTGAGTACTACGTCGCCGAGATTCAGCCGGGCAAGATGCTCTATGAAATGGACGGCGTAACCGAAGAACTGGCGCGCGAAGCGTTCCGTCTGGCTGCAGCCAAGCTGCCGCTGAAGACGGCGTTCATCGTGCGCCAGCTCGGCGCCTAAGGAGAAAATATGAAGGCTTCCGAACTTCTCCAGAAAGACCAGGCCGCGCTCAACAAGGAGCTGGCGGACCTGCTGAAGGCGCAATTCGGCCTGCGCATGCAACTCGCGACCCAGCAGCTCACGAACACGAGCCAGCTGAAGAAGGTTCGTCGCGACATCGCACGTGTGCGGACCGTCATGACTCAGAAGGCGAACCAGAAATGAACGATAGCGTGAAAACCTCGCTGAAGCGGACGCTGGTCGGTCGGGTCGTCAGCAACAAGATGGACAAGACCGTCACCGTGCTGATCGAGCACCGCGTCAAGCATCCGATCTACGGCAAGTATGTCGTGCGTTCGAAGAAGTACCACGCGCACGATGAAGCGAACACCTACAACGAAGGCGATCTCGTCGAAATCCAGGAAACTCGTCCTGTTTCGAAGACGAAGGCCTGGACGGTGTCGCGCCTCGTCGAAGCAGCTCGCGTCATCTAAGCGGGCTGTGCAGTAGGCAGTAACAGGCACTTCTCCGCGAAGTGCTTGAAATCGCAAAGTATTTGCTTGCGTGACCAGGATTATTTGTTATAATCCTGGTCTTCCCTCTTTATGGGAGCCCCGTCGCGGGCGAAGTTGGTGGGGGAAGCGGACTGGCGCCTGCCTGTCCGAAAGATTCACCGAATTGCGATGGCGGGTTTCGTTTGCCGTCGCTGCTGTTCCAACCCAAGCAGCCGATTGGCTGACGGGACCAAGACTGACCGAATGCATCATGGTGGTGCATCCGGATTAAGTTGGGAAAGACAAACCATGATCCAGACCGAATCTCGGCTCGAAGTAGCCGACAACACGGGTGCACGTGAAGTCCTGTGCATCAAGGTGCTCGGCGGCTCGAAGCGTCGTTATGCCGGCATTGGCGACATCATCAAGGTGAGCGTCAAAGAGGCAACGCCGCGCGGGCGCGTGAAGAAAGGCGAAATTTACAACGCCGTGGTGGTCCGCACCGCCAAGGGCGTGCGCCGTCAAGACGGCTCGCTGATCAAGTTCGACGGCAACGCCGCTGTGCTTTTGAATAACAAGCTCGAGCCGATCGGCACCCGCATTTTCGGGCCGGTCACGCGTGAGCTGCGTAGCGAACGATTCATGAAGATCGTTTCGCTGGCGCCGGAAGTGCTGTAAGGAGTCGCGATGAACAAGATTCGCAAAGGTGACGAAGTCATCGTCGTCACTGGCAAGGACAAGGGCAAGCGCGGCGTCGTGCTGGCTGTCGGTGCAGAGCATGTGACGGTTGAAGGTATCAACCTCGTCAAGAAGCATGTGAAGCCGAACCCGATGAAGGGTACGACGGGTGGCGTGGAAGCGAAGACGATGCCCCTGCATATTTCGAACGTCGCACTGGTCGACGCGAATGGCAAGGCGTCGCGTGTTGGCATCAAGGTCGAGGAAGGCAAGAAGGTTCGCTTCCTGAAGACGACCGGTGCTGTACTGAGCGCCTGACGCAGCGGAGTAAAAAATGGCTCGTTTTCAAGAGTTTTACAAAGAAAAGGTTGTGCCCGGCCTGATCGAGAAGTTCGGTTACAAGTCGGTCATGGAAGTGCCGCGCATCACCAAGATCACGCTGAACATGGGTCTTGGCGAAGCGATCGCTGACAAGAAGATCATCGAGAACGCCGTTGGCGACCTCACGAAGATCGCTGGTCAGAAGCCGGTCGTGACGAAGGCACGCAAGGCAATCGCAGGCTTCAAGATCCGCCAGGGTTACCCGATCGGCGCGATGGTGACGCTGCGTGGCCAAGCAATGTACGAATTCCTCGACCGTTTCGTGACGGTTGCCCTGCCCCGCGTGCGTGACTTCCGCGGTGTGTCGGGTCGTGCTTTCGATGGCCGTGGCAACTACAACATCGGTGTGAAAGAGCAGATCATTTTCCCCGAAATCGACTACGACAAGATCGACGCACTGCGTGGGCTGAACATCAGCATCACGACGACTGCGAAGACCGACGACGAAGCAAAGGCTCTGCTCGCCAGCTTCAAGTTCCCGTTCAGAAACTGAGGTTACCGTGGCTAAACTGGCACTGATCGAACGTGAAAAGAAGCGCGCCCGCCTGGTCGCGAAGTTCGCAGCAAAGCGCGATGCGCTGAAGGCGATCGTCGAAGACCAAAGCAAGTCGGAAGAAGAGCGCTACGAAGCACGCCTGGAGCTGCAGCAACTGCCCCGCAACGCAAACCCGACCCGCCAGCGTAACCGCTGCGCGATCACGGGCCGTCCGCGTGGCACGTTCCGTAAATTCGGCCTCGCGCGTAACAAGATTCGTGAAATCGCATTCCGTGGCGAGATTCCTGGCCTGACCAAGGCGAGCTGGTAATAGGAGAAACGTAAATGAGCATGAGTGATCCTATCGCCGATATGCTGACTCGCATCCGCAACGGGCAGATGGTCGAGAAGGTATCGGTGTCGATGCCCTCGTCGAAAGTCAAGGTTGCAATCGCGCAAGTCCTGAAAGACGAAGGCTATATCGACGATTTCGCCGTGAAGGCGGAAGGTGCGAAGTCCGAACTGAATATCGCGCTGAAGTACTACGCTGGCCGTCCGGTTATCGAACGCATCGAACGCGTCTCGAAGCCTGGCCTGCGCGTGTACCGCGGCCGTAACGACATCCCGCAGGTCATGAATGGCCTCGGTGTGGCAATCGTGTCGACGCCCAAGGGCGTGATGACCGACCGCAAGGCGCGCGCTACCGGCGTCGGCGGCGAAGTCATCTGCTACGTCGCTTAAAGCCGAGGAGAGAGAAACATGTCTCGAGTAGGTAAGAGCCCGATCGCGCTGCAAGGCGCGGAAGTCAAGTTGGCCGACGGTGCGATCACCGTCAAGGGCCCGCTGGGCACCATCACGCAAGCGGTCAATCCGCTCGTGAACGTGGCGAACAACGACGGCACGCTGAACCTGTCGCCGGTGAACGAAAGCCGCGAAGCAAATGCACTGTCGGGCACGATGCGCGCGATTATCGCGAATGCCGTGCACGGCGTGACCAAGGGTTTCGAGCGCAAGCTGACGCTGGTTGGCGTCGGTTATCGTGCGCAAGCGCAAGGCGACAAGCTGAACCTGTCGCTGGGTTTCTCGCACCCGGTGGTGCACCAGATGCCGGAAGGCGTCAAGGCAGAAACCCCGACGCAAACCGAAATCGTGATCAAGGGGATCAACAAGCAACAAGTCGGTCAAGTGGCTGCGGAAGTCCGCGGTTACCGTCCGCCGGAGCCCTACAAGGGCAAGGGCGTGCGCTATTCCGACGAGGTTGTGATCCTCAAAGAAACGAAGAAGAAGTAAGGGTGCGCAATCATGGATAAGACTCAATCTCGCCTGCGCCGCGCTCGCCAGACGCGTATCAAGATCGCTGAGCTGCAGGTCGCGCGTCTCGCCGTGCATCGCACGAACACGCACATCTACGCTCAAGTGTTCTCGCCCTGCGGCACCAAGGTGCTCGCCAGCGCGTCGACGCTCGAAGCTGAAGTGCGCGCTGAACTGGCCGACAAGTCGGGCAAGGGCGGCAACGTTAATGCCGCGACGCTGATCGGCAAGCGTATTGCCGAGAAGGCAAAGGCTGCCGGCATCGAATCCGTCGCCTTCGATCGCTCGGGCTTCCGCTACCACGGCCGCGTCAAGGCGCTGGCTGAGGCAGCTCGCGAAGCTGGGCTCAAGTTCTAAGGAAGGAATTCGTCATGGCAAAGATGCAAGCGAAAGTTCAGGCTGACGAGCGCGACGACGGCCTTCGTGAAAAGATGATTTCGGTCAATCGCGTGACCAAGGTCGTGAAGGGTGGCCGTATTCTCGGCTTCGCCGCACTGACCGTGGTTGGCGATGGTGATGGCCGCATCGGTATGGGCAAGGGCAAGGCGAAGGAAGTGCCGGTCGCTGTCCAGAAGGCAATGGAACAAGCTCGCCGCAACATGTTCAAGGTGCCGCTCAAGAACGGCACGCTGCAACACGAAGTGCACGGCAAGCATGGCGCATCCGCTGTCCTCCTCGCTCCGGCGAAGGCAGGTACGGGCGTGATCGCCGGCGGCCCGATGCGCGCAGTGTTCGACGTGATGGGCGTTCAGAACGTCGTGGCGAAGAGCCACGGTTCGACGAACCCGTACAACCTCGTTCGCGCCACGCTGGACGGTCTGCGCAAGCAGTCCACCCCGGCAGACATCGCGGCGAAGCGCGGCAAGTCCGTCGAAGAAATTTTGGGCTAAGCCCGGGTGGTCACCATGTCTGAAAAAACTGTCAAGGTTCAGCTCGTTAAGAGCCTGATCGGGACCCGCGAATCGCACCGCGCGACCGTGCGTGGCCTGGGCCTGCGCCGACTCAACTCGGTCAGCGAGCTTCAGGACACGCCGGCGGTCCGCGGCATGATCAACAAGGTCTCGTACCTCGTTAAGGTCATCGCGTAAGCGGCCCTACGGATCAAGGAGTTGATATGGAATTGAATAACCTGAAGCCGGCAGCTGGCGCAAAGCACGCCAAGCGTCGCGTCGGCCGTGGCATCGGTTCGGGCCTCGGCAAGACGGCTGGCCGTGGTCACAAGGGTCAGAAATCGCGTTCGGGCGGCTTCCACAAAGTCGGTTTCGAAGGCGGTCAGATGCCGCTGCAACGTCGTCTGCCGAAGCGCGGCTTCACGTCGCTGACGAAGGAATTCGTCGGTGAAGTGCGCCTGAGCGACCTCGAGAAGCTGCCGGTCGATGAGATCGATCTGCTCGCACTGAAGCAAGCCGGCCTGGTCGGCGAGCTGACGAAGAGCGCAAAGATCATCGCGACGGGCGAACTGAAGCGCAAGATCGTCGTGAAGGGTCTCGGTGCCACCAAGGGTGCGCGCGCTGCGATCGAAGCGGCTGGCGGTTCGTTCGCCGAGTGACACGCGTAGCGCGTCGTCACTTGCATTCATCGGAGAAGGTACTTGGCTAACAGCCCGAGTCTTGCAAAACCCGGTCGAAGCACGGCGAAATTCGGCGATCTGCGCCGGCGAGCAATGTTCTTGCTCCTGGCGCTGATCGTCTATCGCATCGGCGCGCACATTCCCGTGCCGGGCATCGATCCGGATCAACTGGCAAAGCTGTTCCAGAGCCAGGCGGGCGGCATCCTGGGCATGTTCAACATGTTCTCGGGTGGCGCGCTTTCCCGCTTCACGATCTTCGCGCTGGGGATCATGCCGTACATCTCGGCGTCGATCATCATGCAGTTGTTGGCGATCGTCTCGCCGCAGCTCGAGGCGCTGAAGAAGGAAGGGCAGGCAGGGCAACGGAAGATCACGCAGTACACGCGGTATTTCACCGTGGTGCTCGCGACCTTCCAGGCGTTCGGTATCGCGGCTGCGCTGGAAAACCAGCCGGGCCTCGTTACTGACCCCGGCATGCTGTTCCGTCTGACGACGGTCGTGACGCTGGTTACGGGCACGATGTTCCTGATGTGGCTCGGCGAGCAAATTACCGAGCGTGGTCTGGGCAACGGTATCTCGATCATCATCTTCGGCGGGATCGCAGCAGGGTTCCCGAATGCCGTCGGTGGGTTGTTCGAGCTGGTGCGTACGGGTTCGATGAGCATCATTTCGGCGATCATCATCGTCGTCCTGATTGCCGCGGTGACTTACCTGGTCGTGTTCATCGAACGCGGTCAGCGCAAGATCCTCGTGAACTACGCGAAGCGCCAGGTCGGCAACAAGATCTACGGTGGGCAGTCGTCGCATCTGCCGCTGAAGTTGAACATGTCGGGTGTGATTCCGCCGATCTTCGCATCGTCGATCATTCTGTTCCCGGCAACGATTCTCGGCTGGTTCAGTACCGGTCAGCCGACGGGAAGCTGGATTTCCAATACGTTGCATAACGTTGCGGAAGCGCTGAAGCCGGGCCAGCCGGTCTATGTGCTGCTGTACACGCTGGCGATCGTGTTTTTCTGCTTCTTCTACACCGCACTGGTGTTCAACAGCAGGGAAACCGCAGACAACCTGAAGAAGAGCGGCGCGTTTGTTCCGGGCATCCGTCCGGGCGATCAGACCGCACGATATATCGACCGCATCCTCACGCGTCTGACGCTGGCCGGTGCGATCTACATCGTCTTCGTGTGTCTGCTGCCGGAGTTTCTGGTGCTGCGCTGGAACGTGCCGTTTTATTTTGGTGGAACGTCGCTGCTGATCATTGTCGTCGTCACGATGGACTTTATGGCGCAGGTGCAGTCGTACGTTATGTCGCAACAGTATGAGTCACTGCTCAAGAAGGCGAACTTCAAGGGCGGCAACATCCCGATGCGTTAAGGACTATGGCCAAAGACGATGTAATCCAGATGCAGGGTGAGGTGATCGAAAACCTCCCGAATGCGACCTTCCGTGTGAAGCTGGAAAACGGCCATGTCGTGTTGGGGCATATTTCCGGAAAGATGCGGATGCACTACATCCGCATCCTGCCGGGCGACAAGGTGACGGTTGAGTTGACGCCTTACGATCTGTCTCGTGCGCGGATCGTGTTCCGGGCGAAGTGATTTGAAAAAAGGGTATTATCATGAAAGTGATGGCATCGGTTAAGCGCATTTGCCGCAATTGCAAGATCATCAAGCGCAAAGGCGTCGTTCGCGTGATCTGCAGCTCGGATCCGCGCCACAAGCAGCGCCAAGGCTGACCGCGCGTTTGTTTGCGCTTTTTGTTTGAGGAAAAACAATGGCTCGTATCGCAGGGGTTAACATCCCGAATCACCAGCACACCGAGATCGGCCTGACGGCAATCTTTGGTGTCGGCCGCACCCGTTCGCGCAGCATCTGCGTGGCAGCTGGCGTCGATTTTTCGAAGAAGGTCAAGGACTTGACCGACGCAGACTTGGAAAAGCTGCGTGAAGAAGTGGGCAAGTTTGTCGTTGAAGGCGATCTGCGCCGTGAAGTGACGATGAACATCAAGCGCCTGATGGACCTCGGTTGCTACCGTGGTGTTCGTCATCGCAAGGGCCTGCCGATGCGCGGTCAGCGTACGCGTACGAACGCACGTACTCGCAAGGGTCCGCGTCGTGCAGCGCAAGCGCTGAAGAAGTAAGCGGAACTGACAGTTACAGGAAAACGTAATGGCTAAGGCTTCGAACACCGCGGCGCAACGCGTTCGCAAGAAGGTTAAGAAGAACGTCGCTGAAGGCGTGGTTCACGTTCACGCGTCGTTCAACAACACGATCATCACGATCACCGATCGCCAAGGCAATGCACTGGCATGGGCGACGTCGGGCGGTCAGGGCTTCAAGGGCTCGCGCAAATCGACGCCGTTCGCTGCCCAGGTCGCAGCCGAGTCGGCTGGCCGCGTCGCGATGGAATACGGCGTGAAGAATCTGGAAGTGCGGATCAAGGGCCCGGGCCCGGGTCGTGAGTCGGCAGTGCGCGCACTGCACGGCCTCGGCATCAAGATCACCGCGATTTCGGACGTCACCCCGATTCCGCACAACGGCTGCCGTCCGCCGAAGCGTCGTCGTATCTAAAGGTGTGCTGGCACGTTCGTGCTAGCACATTGCCTGTCGCCGCTCAGCGTCGACGGGCGTTGCTTTTTTGATTGACTAAGCCCACCGTTCGCCCCAAAGGGCGCGAACTAGCGCGGATTCAGATCTGCGTGACTGATTGATAGAGGAATGCAAAGTGGCACGTTATATCGGCCCGAAGGCCAAGCTGTCCCGCCGTGAAGGCACCGACCTGTTCCTGAAGAGCGCGCGTCGCTCGCTCGCCGACAAGTGCAAGCTCGACAGCAAGCCGGGTCAGCACGGCCGTACCTCGGGCGCACGTACGTCCGACTACGGTACGCAGCTGCGCGAAAAGCAGAAGGTCAAGCGCATTTACGGCGTGCTGGAGCGTCAGTTCCGCCGTTACTTCGCTGAAGCCGACCGCCGCAAGGGCAACACGGGTGAAAACCTGCTGCAACTGCTCGAGTCGCGCCTCGACAACGTCGTGTATCGCATGGGCTTCGGCTCGACCCGCGCTGAAGCGCGTCAGCTGGTGAGCCACAAGTCGATCACGGTGAACGGCGTCGTCGCGAACGTCCCGTCGCAGCAAGTGAAGGCAGGTGACATCGTCGCGATCCGCGAAAAGGCGAAGAAGCAGGCGCGTATCGTTGAAGCGCTGTCGCTGGCCGAGCAAGGCGGCATGCCGAGCTGGGTTGCAGTCGATGCGAAGAAGTTCGAAGGCACGTTCAAGCAAATGCCGGAACGCGTCGAAATCGCAGGCGACATCAACGAAAGCCTGATCGTCGAATTGTATTCGCGTTAATCCGATTGACGGCCGAGGTACCCCGATTGCGTTGCGCAAGGAGGGGCCTCGGCTGTTTATTTTCTGGTTGTTACCGGTCAGCCTTATCGGTGTAACGAGCCGAGGGTATTGAAAAGGAAAGCCCATGCAAACCAGTTTGCTGAAACCCAAGATCATCGCCGTGGAATCGCTGGGCGAGAACCACGCGAGGGTGGTCATGGAACCGTTCGAACGCGGTTACGGCCATACCTTGGGCAATGCGCTGCGTCGCGTGCTGCTGTCGTCGATGGTTGGCTACGCGCCGACCGAAGTGACGATCGCGGGCGTGGTGCACGAGTACTCGACGCTGGATGGCGTGCAGGAAGACGTCGTCAACCTGCTGCTGAACCTGAAGGGCGTGGTGTTCAAGCTGCATAACCGTGACGAAGTGACGGTTACGCTGCGCAAGGAAGGTGAAGGCGTTGTCACGGCCGGCGATATCGAGCTGGCTCACGACTGCGAAGTCATCAACCCGAATCACGTGATTGCGCACCTGTCGAAGGGTGGCAAGCTCGACGTTCAGATCAAGATCGAAAAGGGTCGCGGCTATGTGCCCGGCAACGTCCGTCGCTACGGCGAAGACACGGCCAAGATCATCGGCCGCATCGTCCTCGACGCATCGTTCTCGCCGGTTCGCCGCGTGAGCTACGCTGTCGAAAGCGCACGTGTCGAGCAGCGTACCGACCTCGACAAGCTCGTGATGAACATCGAGACGAGCGGTGTGATCACGCCGGAAGAAGCGATCCGTCAATCGGCCCGCATCCTGGTCGACCAGCTGTCCGTGTTCGCGGCACTGGAAGGCACGGAAACGGCAGCCGAAGCGCCGTCGCGTGCACCGCAGATCGATCCGATCCTGCTGCGTCCGGTGGACGATCTCGAGCTGACGGTTCGTTCGGCGAACTGCCTGAAGGCCGAGAACATCTACTACATCGGCGACCTGATCCAGCGCACGGAAAACGAGCTGCTGAAGACGCCGAACCTCGGTCGCAAGTCGCTCAACGAGATCAAGGAAGTGCTCGCTTCGCGCGGTCTCACGCTGGGCATGAAGCTCGAGAACTGGCCGCCGGCTGGTCTCGACAAGTAAGCCTGGTTGATGCTGTAGTTGGCAAAGATGCGGATTTTCCTTTAAAATCCGCATCTTGCTTTTTTCGCTACCGGCCCGTGCACCCATCGAGGTGCGATAGAAGAGCTGGATCAAAACTTTGAATCAAGGAAACTGAAATGCGCCATCGTCATGGTCTGCGGAAACTGAACCGCACGAGCAGCCACCGTCTGGCTATGCTCCGTAACATGTCCAACTCGCTGATCGAGCACGAAGTCATCAAGACGACGCTGCCGAAGGCGAAGGAACTCCGTAAAGTCGTCGAGCCGCTGATCACGCTCGGCAAGAAACCGTCGCTGGCAAACCGTCGCCTGGCGTTCAACCGCCTGCGCGATCGTGATTCGGTGGCGAAGCTGTTCGACGTGCTCGGTCCGCGTTTCGCGAACCGTCCGGGCGGCTACCTGCGCGTGCTGAAGTTCGGCTTCCGCGTGGGCGACAACGCACCGATGGCACTGGTCGAGCTGCTCGATCGTCCGGAAGTCGACGAAACGGAAAACGTGCAAGAAGCTGAGTAAGCTTCCGGTACGCAGCAGTATCTGAAAGGGGCCGAGCAATAGCTTGGCCCTTTTTGTTTTTCCGGCGCCGGCTGCGATCGATTGTCGCAGGGCGGTGCCGGCAGCGTTGCGCGGGCTGCGCTACGATACGGGGCAGCCGACGCGCTCCCCAGATGGGCAATCCGCGTCGGCAGGAGCCGATAGACCAGCCAGGAGGGCGCGGATGATAGTGGTGCTGATGCTGACGACGGTGCCCGATGCCGAGACCGCCAAGGTGCTTTCAGACGGTGCGCTCGATGCCCGGCTTGCCGCGTGCGTGTCGGAGCTCGGTGCGATCAAGTCGCGCTATCACTGGCAGGGCAAGGTCGAAACGGCCGACGAGATCCAGTTGCTGTTCAAGACGAGCCCCGTGCGGGCGCTCGAACTGGAGCGATTTATTCTCGCGCATCATCCTTACGAGACGCCCGAAATCGTCTCGTGGCAGACGACGGCATCGGCCGCGTACGGCCAGTGGGTGACCAGCGAAACTCAACGTCTATTTCATGTTTAACGGTATGGCGCTTTCCGTGCGCGTGCGCGCGCTGCGGTTTCTCGCAGTCCTGATGTCGTTCATGCTCGTGCTGGGCGGCCTGTCGGTCGCGCGCGCGGCCGACGATTTCCTCGATCCGTCGGTTGCGTTCAAGTTCAGTGCGAGCGAATCGCCGGGACAGGTGGACGTCCGCTTCAAGGTCGCCAACGGCTACTACCTGTACCGCGAGCGGTTCGCGTTCGCGGTGAAGAGCGGGCAGGCGACGCTCGGCGATCCGCAATTCCCGGCCGGCCACGTGAAGTTCGACCAGACGTTCCAGAAGAACGTCGAGACCTACCGTGACGAAGTCGTCGTGCACGTGCCCGTCAAGCAGGCGTCGGGACCGTTCGAGCTCGCAGTGACATCGCAGGGGTGTGCGGACGAAGGCATCTGCTATCCACCGGCCGAGCACGTCGTGAAGGTCGACGGCGCCGCGCTGGGCGCAGCGTCGTCGTCCGGCGATACGGCCGCCGGGGGCAACTGGTTCGACAAGGTCACGAGCGCCGATTTCGCGCAGTCGCTGCTCGAAGGGCACGGCTTCTTCACGATCGTCGCCCTGTATTTCGTCGCGGGTGTCGTGCTGAGCCTGCTGCCATGCTCGTACCCGATGATCCCGATCGTGTCGGCGATCATCATCGGCCAGGGCACGCGTGCGACGCATGCGCGTGGCTTCGCGTTGTCGCTGACGTACGTGGTCGGCATGGCGCTGGTCTACACGGTGCTCGGCATCGCCGCGGCGCTGGTCGGCCAGAGTCTCGGCGCGTGGCTGCAGAACCCGTGGGTGCTCGGCGCGTTCGGCGTGCTGCTGACTGCGTTCGCCGTCTCGCTGATCTCGGGCAAGGACATCGCGCTGCCCGCGCGCTTGCAGAACGGTGCAGCGGAAGCATCGAGCGCGCGTCAGGGTGGCCATTTCATCGCGGTCGCGGCGATGGGCGCGCTGTCCGCGCTGGTCGTCGGCGCATGCATGACGGCGCCGCTGTTCGCGGTGCTCGCCTTCATCGCGCACACGGGCAATGCGTTGCTCGGCGGTGCCGCGCTGTTCGCAATGGGGCTGGGGCTGGGCGTGCCGTTGCTGGTCGTCGGTGTCGGCGCCGGGACGGTGCTGCCGCGCGCCGGTGCATGGATGGACGGCGTGAAGGTGTTCTTCGGCATCGTGCTGCTCGCAGCCGCCCTGTGGATCGTGTGGCCGGTGCTGGCCGGGGGCCTGAGGATGGTGCTCGCTGCGTTGTGGCTGCTGATCGCGGCCGCGGCGCTCGGGCTGTTCACGCCGAATGCCGGTGCCACGTCTATCTGGCGTCGTCTTGGCCGTGGTGTCGGCGCTGCGCTCGCGATCTGGGCGGCGACGCTGCTCGTCGGCCTGGCCGCGGGATCGACCGATCCGGTCAAGCCGCTGGCGGTGCTGGCGGCACGCACGGTTGCGTCGGGCGGCGCTGCGACGGCAGGTGCGGCCGCAACGCAGGACGGGCCTGCGTTCGCGTCGGTGCGCTCGAGTGTCGAACTCGACACGCTGCTGAAGACGTCCGGCCAGCCCGTGATGCTCGACTTCTACGCCGACTGGTGCGTGAGCTGCAAGGAGATGGAGCATCTGACGTTTACCGACGCACGTGTGCAGGCGCGGCTCGCGCAGCTTCACCTCGTGCGCGCCGACGTCACCGCGAACAACCCGGACGACCAGGCGCTGCTGAAGCGTTTCAACCTGTTCGGGCCGCCGGGCATCATCTTCTTCGATCGCAACGGCAACGAGATCGGGCGCGTGGTCGGCTATCAGGCCGCTGAGACGTTCCTGCGCAGCCTCGACCGGGCTGCGGTCCCGACGGTATGACCATGCCGCTCGGGTGCGCGCCGGTGGCGAACCGGCGTGCTTGCGTGGCATGAATTGACGATCGGCAACGCATAAGTCCGCGATCGGCGGCAAACAAAAAACGGCGGGACACCGAAGTGTCCCGCCGTTTTTCATTCCGCCTGCCGGCGGGAAATCAGCGTTGTGCTTTCAGCAGACGCGCGGCGTCGAGTGCGAAGTACGTGAGCACGCCATCGGCGCCCGCACGCTTGAACGCGAGCAGCGATTCGAGCACGACCTTGTCGTGGTCGAGCCAGCCGTTCATCGCGGCGGCCTTCAGCATCGCGTATTCCCCGCTCACCTGGTACACGTAGGTCGGGAAGCGGAACTCGTCCTTCACCCGGCGCACGATGTCGAGGTACGGCATGCCGGGCTTGACCATCACCATGTCGGCGCCTTCGTCGATGTCCAGGCGCACTTCGCGCAGCGCTTCGTCGCTGTTCGCCGGATCCATCTGGTAGGTCATCTTGTTGCCCTTGCCCAGGTTGGATGCCGAGCCGACCGCGTCGCGGAACGGGCCATAGAACGCCGACGCGAACTTGGCCGAATAGGCCATGATTCGCGTGTGGATATGGCCGTCGCTTTCCAGCATTTCGCGGATCGCGCCGATGCGGCCGTCCATCATGTCCGACGGGGCGACGATGTCGACGCCGGCTTCCGCCTGCGCGCGCGCCTGGTCGATCAGGATCTCGATCGTGTCGTCGTTGATCACATAGCCGTTTTCGTCGAGGACGCCGTCCTGGCCGTGGCTCGTGTACGGATCGAGTGCGACGTCGGTCAGCACGCCGAGTTCGGGGAAGCGCTTCTTCAGCTCGCGCACCGCGCGCGGGATCAGGCCTTCCGGATTGGCTGCCTCGCGGCCGTCAGGCGTTTTCACCGACGGATCAATGGCCGGGAACAGCGACAGCACGGGCACGCCGAGTTCGACGCACTGCTCGGCGACCTGCATCAGCAGATCGACGGACACGCGTTCGACGCCGGGCATCGACGGCACCGGCTGCCGTTCGTTGGTGCCTTCGACGACGAACACCGGATAGATCAGGTCGTCGGTGGTCAGGCGGTTTTCGCGCATCAGGCGGCGGGAGAAGTCGTCGCGGCGCATCCGGCGCGGACGATGAAGCGGATGGAAGCTCATGGCGATTGGGTAGAAATCGGGGCAGTAAGACCTTACGGAACCCTTAGGTCATTTTCGGGAGCGTTGGTATATGATAGCGATCGAGCGGCACGCGTCGCGTGCAGCTCCCCGCTTCTCCTCCCTGAGCGGGTGCCTGTCGTTTTTCGATTAGGCTGTTTGACCCGCCGTTCAACGGCGGGTTTTTTTATGAGCCGGCCGAAACCGCAGGCGCCGTCAGGTGCGCGCCGCCGAGCCCGGCCGCGCGTTGCCCGATCATTGTGCTACAGGCTCGCTTTTTTCGTCGGCGACGGACGGCCGCACCCAGCTTTCGATCAATTCGTGCGCCTCGTCGAGCCCAACGCGCTTCATCGCCGAGAACAGCTGAACCGTCAGCTTGCCCTGGACGCCCTGGTCACGATACGCATCGAGACCCTTTTGCGCGGTCCGCAGCGCGTTGATGCTTTCCTGCCGCGTCAATTTGTCGCACTTCGTCAGCAGCGTGTGGATCGGCTTGCCGGTCGGCACGAACCACTCGATCATGCGGCGATCGAGGTCGGTCAGCGGGCGGCGCGAATCCATCATCAGGATCAGGCCGCAAAGCTGCGAACGGGTCGCGAGGTAGGACGACAGCAGCATTTCCCAGTGGGCCTTGGCGGCACCGGGCACTTCCGCGTAGCCGTAGCCGGGCAGGTCGACGAGATTCGCGACGGGCTCGTCGGCCGGGCCGACGGAGAAGTAGTTGATATGCTGCGTGCGGCCAGGCGTCTTCGACGCGAAGGCGAGCCGCTTCTGGTTGCACAGCACGTTGATCGCCGTCGACTTGCCGGCATTCGAGCGGCCCGCGAACGCGATTTCCGGCTGGACCGTCGGCGGCAGGTCGCGCAGATGGTTGACGGTCGTGTAGAAGCGGGCTTGATGGAGCAGAAAGGCCATGGGAACCGGAAGGACGGGCGGCGCGAGCCGCTTGGTGGAGGCGGGGTAGCCCCGATAGGCGCGGGAGCTTTCAACACGATATTGTACAATACGGCGGTTTTACCGAAGGCTACCGGGCGCCTGCCTCGCGCTTTTATGTAGCTTCTGCGGTAGACTGAACGCCGTCGTTTTTTGCAGAACCTCAAATTCCCACAAGACGAAACAGGGTGTGCGAATGAATCGACTGTGCAAGTCTCTGATGGTGCTTCAGGTTGCAGCAGGGTTCGTAGGTTTCGTAGCGGAGGCAAACGCGGCGGATGCGGCAAAGCCGGATCTCGACCGTGGCAAGGCAATTGCCGGGCAGGTTTGTGCGTCGTGTCACGGCGCCGACGGCAATAGCGCGTCGGGCAGTTTCCCGAAGCTTGCCGGCCAGCATCCCGAATATCTGGTCAAGCAGTTGAACGACTTCAAGACGCAGCCGGGCGCGAAGGGGCCGGTGCGGACCAATGCGGTGATGGTCGGATTCGCGAGCGCGTTGAGCGCGGACGACATGCGCAACGTCGCCGCGTACTACGGGTCGCAGACGACGAAGCTCGGCACCGCGCGCGATGCGGCAACCGTGCCGGTCGGCCAGAAGATCTATCGCGGCGGCATCGCGGAGAAGGGCGTACCCGCCTGCGCGAGTTGCCACGGGCCGACAGGGCAAGGGATTCCGGTCCAGTACCCGCGTCTGTCGGGGCAATGGGCCGATTACACGGTCGCGCAGTTGACCGCGTTCCAGCAGGGTGCCGGCGCGCGCAACAACAACGAGGCGATGCATCAGATCGCGACGCGGCTGTCGGACAACGAGATCAAGGCCGTCGCGGATTACATCGCGGGCCTGCGTTGAGCGGTCAGCCGCGAATGGAATGACCGGGCGCCCGAAGGGCGGCCGGAGTCAGAACAAGAAAAGGGTGGGGCGCCGCATCGTTGCGGTTGCCTCGCCCTTCTTTTTTGTCGGCACGCGCCGGGCCTGGCCAGGATGGAGAGGCTTGCGCGAGATGGGGGGCTGCGCCCCCCAAGCGAACACAGTAAGCGAGGGGCTGTTTCCCCTAAGTCGGAGTTTGAATGAGCGTTACCACGTCGGGGTTGCAGTCGAAGTCGGGTCAGGGTGCGTCGAAGCGCGCGGTCGAGCTGCTGAGCTCGATGCGCTTCGCAATCGCGCTGCTGGTGGTGCTGTCGATCGCGAGCATCATCGGCACGGTCCTGACCCAGGACGATCCGTATCCGAACTACGTGAACCAGTTCGGGCCGTTCTGGGCGGACATCTTCCGCTCGCTCGGCCTGTACAACGTGTACAGCGCGTGGTGGTTCATGCTGATCCTGATCTTCCTCGTCATCTCGATCTCGCTGTGCGTGATCCGCAACGCGCCGAAGATGCTCGCCGATGCGAAGAGCTGGAAGGACAAGGTTCGCGAAGGCAGCCTGCGCGCGTTCCACCACAAGGCCGAATACACGGCTTCCGGCACGCGCGCGACGGTCGCGGCGACGCTTGCCACGTTCGTCACCAAGGCCGGCTACAAGCACATCGTGCGTGAGAACGACGGCGCGACGCTGATCTCCGCGAAGCGCGGCGCGATGACCAAGTGGGGCTACATCTCCGCGCACATCGCGATCGTCGTGATCTGTATCGGCGGCCTGCTCGACAGCAACCTGCCGATCAAATTCCAGATGTGGATGTTCGGCAAGAGCCCGGTCAACACGAGCGCGACGATCAGCGAGATCTCGCCCGACCATCGCCTGTCCGCGTCGAATCCGACGTTCCGCGGCTACGCGTGGGTGCCCGAGGGGCAGTTCGTGTCGACCGCGATCCTGAACCAGCCGAGCGGCTCGCTGATCCAGGACCTGCCGTTCTCGATCCAGCTCAACAAGTTCATCGTCGACTACTACACGACGGGCATGCCGAAGCTGTTCGCGAGCGACATCGTCGTGATCGATCGCGAGACGGGCCAGAAGATCCCGGCGCGCGTCGAGGTCAACAAGCCGTTCACGTACAAGGGCGTGTCGATCTACCAGTCGAGCTTCCAGGACGGCGGTTCGCAGATGCAGATGACGGCCTACCCGATGACGGGCGGCAACGCGAAGACCTTCCCCGTGAAGGGAACGATCGGCAGTTCGGCGCCGCTGCAGATGCCGGGCAACGACGGCGACACGATCGAGTTTTCCGATTTCCGCGCGATCAACGTCGAGAACATGGCTGACGCGAACGGCAAGCCGGACGTGCGCGGTGTCGCGACGACGAACTCGCTGAAGGAAGTGTTCGACGAACGCCTCGGCTCCGGCGCGAAGACGTCGAAGCCGACACAGCTCCACAATATCGGCCCGTCCGTGCAGTACAAGATCCGCGGCAAGGACGGCCAGGCGCGCGAATTCAACAACTACATGCTGCCCGTCGACATGAACGGCGAGCGTGTGTTCCTCGCCGGCGTGCGTGCGAGCCCGAACGACCCGTTCCGCTACATGCGGATTCCGGCCGACAGCCAGGATTCGATCGGCGAATGGATGCACCTGCGTGCCGCGCTCGAGGATCCGTCCGCGCGCGCCGAAGCCGCCGCGCGCTTCGCGCAGCGTTCGCTGCCGGGCACCGACGCATCGCTGCGCAGCCGCCTGCAGGACAGTGCATTGAAGGTGCTGACCCTTTTTGCAGCGAGCGACGACAGCGTCGGCCGTGGCGCCGATGGCCAGCCGATCGGCGGCTTCCAGGCCGTCGCGACGTTCATCGACCGCTCGGTGCCCAAGGCCGAGCAGGAGAAGGCCGCGAGCCTGCTGCTGCGCATGCTCGAAGGCTCGATGTGGGAGGTCTGGCAGATCGCGCGCGAGCGTGCGGGCGAGCCGGCGGCGCAGCAGGGCACCGACACGATCCGTTTCGTGCAGAACGCCATCAATGCGCTATCTGACAGCTTTTTGTATGGATCGCCGGTCTATTTGCAGCTTGACTCATTCAAGCAGGTGCAAGCTTCGGTATTTCAGTTGACGCGCGCACCCGGCAAGAATCTGGTGTATCTTGGCAGCCTGCTGCTGGTCGCCGGCATCTTCTCGATGTTCTACGTGCGCGAGCGGCGCCTCTGGTTCTGGCTGAAGGACGCCGGTTCGGGCGTCGATGTGGTGATGGCAATGTCCACGGCCCGCAAGACCTTCGATTTCGAGAAAGAATTCGTGCAGACGCGCGACGCGGCCGGTGCCGCCTTGCACGCCTCACCTCGCGACGCCGCGCCGGCCGGTGCGGCATCGACGGCCCGTCCGCCTGCCGGCGGCGGTTCCGATTCCGAGAATTCCACCCGGTAACATCATGGATCTCACGCAAGTTTCCTCTTCCCATCGGGCGTCGGCCCAGGCTCCAGTTGTGGCGCCGCTGTTCGACGACCGTCCGTTCCTCGCGCGCCTGTCGTTGCTCGACTGGCTGTTCGCACTGGCGCTCGTGGTGGGCGCGGGCTATGCGCTCGTGCACTACAACGCGCACATGGATTACTACGACAAGGCAGTGATGATCGGCACCGTGCCGGCGCTCGTCACGCTCGGCTGGCGCTGGAAGCCCGCGCGGCTGATGATGGCGTCGATCGCCGTGCTGGCGCTGCTGTCGATCCAGATCTACCAGGGCGATCTCGCGCGCGCCGATTCGGCGTTCTTCCTCAAGTACTTCCTGTCGAGCCAGTCCGCGATCCTGTGGATGAGCGCGCTGTTCGTGCTCGCGACGATCTTCTACTGGATCGGTTTGCTCGCGCGCTCGGAGTCGGGCTCCGCGATCGGCCAGAAGCTCACGTGGGTCGCCGTGCTGATGGGCTTCACCGGCCTGATGGTGCGCTGGTACGAGTCCTACCTGATCGGTGCGGACGTCGGGCACATCCCGGTGTCGAACCTGTATGAAGTGTTCGTGCTGTTCAGCCTGATCACCGCGCTGCTCTATCTGTATTACGAAGGCCACTACGGCACGCGTGCGCTCGGTGCGTTCGTGCTGCTGGTGATCAGCGCGGCCGTCGGCTTCCTGATGTGGTACTCGGTCGCGCGCGATGCGCAGCAGATCCAGCCGCTCGTGCCGGCGCTGCAGAGCTGGTGGATGAAGATTCACGTGCCGGCGAACTTCATCGGCTACGGCAGCTTCGCGCTGTCGGCGATGGTGTCGGTCGCCTACCTGATGAAGGAGCGCGGCGTGCTCGCGGATCGCCTGCCGACGCTCGAAGTGCTCGACGACGTGATGTACAAGTCGATCGCGGTCGGTTTCGCGTTCTTCACGATCGCGACGATCCTCGGCGCGCTGTGGGCCGCCGAAGCATGGGGCGGCTACTGGAGCTGGGACCCGAAGGAAACCTGGGCGCTGATCGTGTGGCTCAACTACGCGGCGTGGCTGCACATGCGCCTGATGAAGGGCCTGCGTGGCACGGTGGCCGCATGGTGGGCGCTCACGGGCCTGCTCGTGACGACCTTTGCGTTCCTCGGCGTCAACATGTTCCTGTCCGGGCTGCACAGCTACGGCAAGCTGTAAGATTTCCGCTGTTCGTCCGACTATGAGACCGCCGGTGCACTGCGTGCCCGGCGGTTTTCTTTTGTAACGGGCGGGCGGTCCGGGCGTCGAACGGCGCAAGACGGGTCGGGTCGAACGCTCATGAAGCTGCGCGCGGCGCATGCAGGAGGAGCAGCACGATGTGGATCAAACGCCCTTTGCGGAACGTACTGACCGGCGGCGATATCGCGCCCGGCGAAATCACGCCGCGTGCGGTCTTCGAGAACCGGCGGCGCGTATTGCAGGCGGCCGGCCTCGCGGCGGCGGGCGGGTTGCTCGGCGGTAGCGGCGCAGCATTCGCCGCCTATGCGTCGCCCGACGCGCGGGCCGCGAAGCTCGCGGCGAAGACGAATCCGAAGTTCGTCGCGGCCGACAAGGTGACGCCGTTCAAGGACATTACCTCCTACAACAATTTCTACGAATTCGGCACCGACAAGAGCGACCCCGCGCAGAACGCCGGCACGCTGCGGCCGCGCCCGTGGCGCGTGAGCGTCGAGGGCGAGGTGCTGCATCCGAAGGTGTTCGATCTCGACGAACTGCTGAAGCTGGCGCCGCTCGAGGAGCGCGTGTACCGGCTGCGCTGCGTCGAGGGATGGTCGATGGTGATCCCGTGGATCGGCGTGCCGCTGTCCGAGCTGATCAAGCGCGTGCAGCCGACCGGCAACGCGAAGTACGTGCAGTTCATCACGCTGGCCGATCCGTCGCAGATGCCGGGCCTCTCGACGCCGGTGCTCGACTGGCCGTACTCGGAAGGCCTGCGGATGGACGAGGCGATGAATCCGCTGACACTTCTGACGATGGGCGTCTACGGGCAGGTGCTGCCGAACCAGAACGGCGCACCGGTGCGGATCGTCGTGCCGTGGAAGTACGGCTTCAAGAGCGCGAAGTCGCTCGTGAAGATCCGCTTCGTCGACAGGCAGCCGAAGACGAGCTGGAACACGTACGCGTCGAACGAGTACGGCTTTTATTCGAACGTGAACCCGAACGTCGATCATCCGCGCTGGAGCCAGGCGACCGAGCGGCGCATCGGTGAGGACGGCTTTTTCACGCCGAAGCGCAAGACGCTGATGTTCAACGGCTACGGCGATCTCGTCGCGTCGATGTATCAGGGCATGGACCTGAAGAAGAATTTCTGAGGGCGACGGTGAGAAACGATATGCCCTCTTCGACGCTGACTCCGGCGCGCACAGCCGGCGCCGGCCAAGGCGCTGCACGTGCCGCACGGGGCGGCACGGTCCGTCCCGCTGCGCCGCGCTGGCTCGCGCCGGCCAAGGTGCTGGTTTTCGCGGCCGGCCTTTATCCGCTCGCCCGTCTCGTGCTGTTCGGGTTGACCGACCGGCTCGGCGCGAATCCGATCGAGTTCATCACGCGCTCGACGGGCCTCTGGACGCTCGTGCTGCTGTGCGTGACGCTTGCCGTCACGCCGCTTCGGCGCATGACCGGTTTCGCCACGCTGCTGCGCTTTCGCCGGATGATCGGGCTGTTCGCGTTCTTCTACGCGACGCTGCACTTCACGACCTACCTGTGGTTCGACAAGTGGTTCGACGTCGTCGCGATCCTGAAGGACGTCGGCAAGCGCCCGTTCATCACGGTCGGTTTCGCCGCGTTCGTGCTGCTGATTCCGCTCGCGGCAACGTCACCGCGCGCGATGGTGCGCCGGCTCGGGCGTCACTGGGCGACGCTGCACAGCGCGATCTATGCGATCGCGCTGTTCGGCGTGCTGCACTTCTGGTGGATGAGAGCCGGCAAGCACAATCTCGCGCAGCCGAAGGTGTATGCGGCAATCGTGGCCGTGCTACTCGGCTGGCGGCTCATTGCATGGGGATGGCGGCGCGTGCGCGCGTGACGGCGCAGCCTGAAAAACAAAAGGCGATGACCGGGAAGTCATCGCCTTGTTTCGTGAGCCGTGCAGGCGGTGCGTCGTTACTTCGCGACAGCCGGGCTCGACGCCGGTGCGGGCGTGGTCGATGCCCCGCTCGACGACAATTCGGGTGACAGCGTGAGCGGCGTGCCGGACGAATCGGGCACACTGTCGGACGACGCGTTTTCATCGGTCGGCTTCACGTCCGACGGCGGCGTGTCCTGCTGCTGGAGTGGCTTGGGCATCGGAGGCACGGTGGGCAGATAGAGCGCGCCGCTTTGACCGCAGCCGGCAAGAATCGCCAAAGCCGCTACAATCGCGCTCATCCGGAAAACGACTCGCATGATCGTCCCTGAACAATTGAACCGATAGAGTTTAGCATGTCCGATACCGAATACCTGACCCGTGCCGAGGCCGTGCTGGCGGCCGTCGAGCGTACCGTCGACGACGCCAACGACGGCGATCACGACATCGATCTGGAGCGCAACGGCAGCGTCCTGACGCTGACGTTCGAGAACGGCTCGAAGATCATCGTCAACCTGCAGCCGCCGATGAAGGAAGTGTGGATCGCCGCGAAAGCGGGCGGCTTCCACTACCGTTTCATCGACGGCGAATGGCGCGATACGCGCACGGGCACCGAGTTTTTCTCGGCGCTCACTGAATACGCGACGCAGCAGGCCGGCCTGCCGATCACGTTCAGCGCGCCGTAACCGCCCAGGCCGAAGCCGGGGCCGCGCTCCGACGCGTCGTGCCAAAGAAAAAGCGCCCCGCGGGGCGCTTTTTTCATGGCCGGGCCGGTGGTCAGTGCGCGAACAGGTTCATGATGTCCTGCTTTTCCTGCTCGTCGACATGCGGCACGGTTGCGTCGACGTTCTGCGCGGCCGGTGCTTGCGGTACGCCAACCGTCGACACGAAGCCGTGGCCCGGCGCGAACTCGGTGAAGTACAGCTCGCCGCCGAGCGATTCGACGCCGTCCGGCACCGTCGGCTTGAACTCGGGCACGCCCTTCAGCGCGGCGCCCATGTACTCGATCCAGACCGGCAGCGACAGGCCGCCACCGGTTTCGCGATCGCCGAGGCTGCGCGGGTTGTCGTAGCCGATCCACGCGATCGCGGCGAGCGTGTGCTGGTAGCCGGCGAACCACGCGTCGTGCGAGTCGTTCGTCGTGCCGGTCTTGCCCGCGAGGTCGGTGCGCTTCAGCACGTTGGTCCGCGCGCCCGTGCCGCGCTGCGCGACGCTCTGCAGCAGGCTGTTCATCACGTACGCGTTGCGCGCGTCGATCGCACGCGGCGCGTTCTGCTCGGCAACGAGCGGCTGCGCGCGCACGACGATCGCGCCGTTCGGATCGGTGACTTCGGCGATCAGGTACGGATTGACGCGGTAGCCGCCGTTCGCGAAGACCGAGTACGCGCCCGCCATCTGCAGCGGCGTGACCTGGCCCGCGCCGAGTGCCATCGGCAGGTAGGCCGGATGGCGTTCGGCGTCGAAACCGAAGCGCGTGATGTACTGCTGCGCGTACTTCGTGCCGATGTGGTTCAGGATCCGGATCGACACGAGGTTGCGCGAGCGCTGCAGCGCGGTGCGCATCGACATCGGGCCTTCGAAGCCGCCGCCGTAGTTCTTCGGCTCCCACGGCTGGCCGCCCGTTTCGGCGGCGCTGAAATACAGCGGGCCGTCGTTGATCACGGTTGCCGGCCCGAGGCCCTTGTCGAGCGACGCCGAATAGATGAACGGCTTGAACGACGAACCCGGCTGCCGCCACGCCTGCGTGACGTGGTTGAACTTGTTCTTGTTGTAGTCGAAGCCGCCGACGAGCGAGCGGATCGCGCCGTCCTGCGGGACGATCGACAGGAACGCCCCCTCGACCTGCGGCAACTGCGTGATCGACCATTTGCCGGCGTCGCTCTTCACGACGCGGACGATCGCGCCCGGGCGGATGCGGCGATTCGGCTGCGCGTTGGCCGACAGCGCGCCCGACGCGAAGCGCAGGTTGTCGCCTTCGATCGTCGCATTGCTGCCGTCGATGAACGCAACCGTGATCTGGCGCGCGCTGGCGGCCGTGACGACCGCGGCAATCAGTTCGCCGTTGTCGGGGTGTTCGAGCAGCGCATCGTCGATCGCCTGTTCGCGGTCGTCGGCACCGGCCGGCAGCTCGATGAAGCCTTCCGGCCCCCGATAGCCGTGCCGGCGTTCGTAATCCATGATGCCCTTGCGCAGCGCGGTGTACGCGACCTGCTGGTCCGCGGAGTCGATCGTCGTGACGACGTTGAAGCCGCGCGTGTAGGTTTCCTCACGGTACTGTGCGTACATCATTTGTCGGACCATTTCCGCGACGTACTCGGCGTGCACGCTGAAATCGCGGCCCGGACCCTTGACGACGAGCGGCTGTGCGACGGCCTCGTCGTATTGCTCGCGCGAGATGAAGTTCAGCTCGAGCATCCGTTGCAGGATGTATTCCTGGCGCACCTTCGCGCGCTTCGGGTTCACGACCGGGTTGTACGCGGACGGCGCCTTCGGCAGCCCCGCGAGCATCGCTGCTTCCGCGAGCGTGATGTCCTTCAGGTCCTTGCCGAAGTAGACCCGCGCGGCGCTCGCGAAGCCGTACGCGCGCTGGCCGAGATAGATCTGATTCATGTAGACCTCGAGAATCTGATCCTTCGTCAGCGCACGCTCGATCCGGTACGCGAGCAGCATCTCGTAGATCTTGCGCGTGTAGGTCTTCTCGCTCGACAGGAAGAAGTTGCGCGCGACCTGCATCGTGATCGTGCTCGCACCCTGCGACGCGTGGCCGTTTGTCAGCGCGACGAAGCCGGCGCGGACGATGCCGGTAAGGTCGACGCCGCCGTGATCGTAGAAGCGCGCGTCCTCGATCGCGAGGATCGCCTTCTTCAGCGAGTCGGGGACGTCCTTGAAATGGACGACGTCGCGGCGCTCTTCGCCGAATTCACCGATCAGCACGTGATCGGACGTATAGATGCGCAGCGGCACCTTCGGCCGATAGTCGGTGAGCGCGTCGAGCGACGGCATGTTCGGCCACGCAACGACGAGCGCGTAGCCGAGCACGAGGCCGCCGGCCACGACGAGCGCCACGCACATCGTGGCGAATCCGAGCAGGACTTTTTGCCACCAGGGCCGCTTCTTCGGCTCCGGGGCGGGAGGCGGGGACGTAGGAGTCGTGGATTGCATAGGCATACCGGAAAACAGTCCCGCGATTATAGCTGCCCGGTAAGACCGGTCCTGACGCGGGGGCTACCCGCCGCGAAGCCGCGGGTTTGCGTCTTTCCAGCATAGCCCGCGCGCGCCCGTCGCGAGCGGGTGCTGGCCATTAGGCTGACTGTCGGCCATACGCTCCGCTTTGCAGAATCAGGTCTCGAAACGCGGCGTGGGCCGCGACGATTTCGGGAGGCTGGGATGGCGGGACGATGGAGAGCGCGGTTTGCGCAGGGCGGGAACCGGTCGACGGGAATCGACGTCGGTGCGGACGAGGTGAGGATGGTCGTGCTGAGCCGGCGCGGCCGCGGTGCGGAGGTATGCGTCGAAGGGCTCGAGCGGGAGCCGGTCGGGTTGGCGGGCGGGCCGGAAGATGCGCGCTGGGCGGCGGTCGCGCGAGCGCTGG
>NZ_JAAGPB010000183.1:0-234 GCF_017104585.1 Burkholderia sp. Ac-20392 | reverse complement strand
AATACAGAACATCGACACAGCAGATACAGATGGCGAATCTATGAGATATGAGACTAGCACTGGGCGAGTACAACAGAGTCAAGGAGAGATGTATGTAACAGCTGAGGGTGATCGGATAGGGAATCACAAGTTAGACTACACGATATGGCAATCGACTAGTAAAGTATTACTGATGTAATTTTTTCTCAGAGCTGGTATTTTTTTTTTTTTTTTTTTTTTCTTTTTTTTTTTTTA
>NZ_JAAGPB010000182.1:0-15427 GCF_017104585.1 Burkholderia sp. Ac-20392 | reverse complement strand
GCGCGTCATCAGCGCGAGCGCGGCGAGTGCGCCGTTGAAGCCGAGCAGTCCGTCGGCGAACGATGCGCCGCTGGCGCCGAGCGCAACCAGCAGCACGGTCGATACCAGCGCACCGCCGAGCGCGTACGCGGCGGCGCGGCGCGATGCGATGGCGAGGCCGGCGACGATCAGCGCGCCGGCCCACGCGCCTTGCGCGAAAGTGGTCTGCGCGACGCCTGAAAGAAGGGCGTCGGCGGTGGAAGCAAGCGTCAGCGCCGGACCGGCCGTCGCGCCACTTGCATGCTGCAATGCGACAAACGGCAGCCACAGCGCGGTGACGACGAGGCACGGGCTCGAATACGGGCACTGGCGCCAGCGGGCGAGCGGTCCACGCATCGCGCGCTGCACGAGCGCCGCACCGATCGAGGCCAACGGTACCAGCGCGACGGCGGCCAGCGAAAAGGGCGCGAACAGCACGGCGATCAGTGCGGCGAGCGCGCCGTTGAAGCCGTGCAGCCCCTGTTCGACGTCGCGGCCCTCGGCGCCCGTCAGCACGGCGGTCATGCTGGCGGCGGCCGAGCCGACCAGCGCCGCGCTCGCGAGCCGCAGGTCGGTCAGCGCCAGCGCGGCGAGCAGCAGCGCGCCGGTGAGCGCATTTGCCTGCAGCACGATTTGCCCGATGCCGCGCAGCAGGATACGCAGGTCGATCGACGGCGAGGCGGGGCGGGCGGTAGGCATGATGGCGGCGGAACAGGACGAGCCGCGAGCATAGGACACAATTCCATGCACCGGAATAGGGAATTCTGGATAGTCAGGATTTGTGGGCGGTGCACCAGATCGGGGAATGCGGAGAATCCCCGGTGCTTGAGCGCCGCTCCGTTGGCGTATTCAGGGGCGTTGTTCGCACCGCTCGTGCATTCGGGCGGCGGCTGGCGTTGTGGTCGGGGGATTTGTGCCACGATGTCCCGCATCGGGAAAACCGGGAGGCGGAAAGATGCGCGAAGTGCGTTGGGCGTCGCTCGAAGGCGACGGGGTCGAACATCTGACGTTCGACCGGAGCGGCGGCGGGATCGTCGTCGAAAGCGCGGTGGTCGGCCAGCGGTACGGCCGTGCGTACGGGCTCGCGTATCGCGTCGAGTGCGATGCGCACTGGCACGTGACCTGTGCGGTGCTCAAGGTGATGGGCGGCGCCACGCTCGAACTGCGCAGCGACGGCGCCGGCCACTGGCACGACGGCTCAGGCCGCGCACTGCCGGAACTCGATGGCTGCATCGACATCGACATCGCGGCGACGCCGTTCACGAATTCGCTGCCGATCGGCCGTCTCGGGCTCGCGCGCGGCGAGCGGCGGCCGATCGACGTCGCGTACATCTCGACGCCGGACCTGAAGGTCACGCCGGTCAAGCAGGCCTATGCGTGCCTCGAGCTGGGCCGGCGCTACCGCTACGAAGGAATCTTCCGCGACTTCACGGCCGAGATGGAGATCGACGACGACGGGCTCGTCGTCGATTACGAGACGCTGTTCAGACGCCTGCCGGCGGCGCCCGCGGTGCGCTGAACCCTGGCCGCGGCCGGGGCGAGCGCCGGCCGCTCCTGCGCGGACGCGAAGCGGTCGATCCGCGACGCGATCATGTCGGGATGACGCAGCACGATCCAGTGCGTGCCGTCGATTTCCTCGCGCACGTGGTCGCCGAGCCAGCGGTCGAGGTCGACCGACATCTCGGGCGTCACGTAGCGGTCGCGCACCGGTACCAGGATCTGCACGGGCGCCTGCGCGTACCGTTCACGCGGCTTGCGTGCCCGTGCGATGAAGTTCGCGCGGTACAGCTGCAGGCCGTTCAGCGCGTTCTTCAGTTGCACGGGATCGCGCTCGGCCCGCACGCGCTCGGTGAGCTGCAGCCAGCGCGGCCACAATGCCGCACCGCCGAGCCGCCACACCAGTGACGGTACGAGCGGCAGGTGGAAGAACGCGATGTACCACGACTTCAGGCTCTGCTTGAGCCGCATCTTCGCGCGGAACACGTGATCGAGGCACGGGCCCGAGATCGACGTGTACGACGCGATCCGGCCGCGGAACGCGGGGTCGGTCACGGCCTCCCAGCACTGGATCGACCCCCAGTCGTGGCCGACGAGATGGAACGGCCGGCCGCCGCAGGTTGCGTCGGCCACCGCTTTCAGGTCGGCGGCGAGCCGTTCGAGCGTGTAGTCGGCGCGGCGGCGCGGCGCATCGGACGCACCGGCGCCGCGCACGTCGTACGCGATCACGCGGTAGCGCTTCGCGAGCCGCGCGCGGATCGGCGCCCACACGGCCGCCGAATCCGGGTAGCCGTGCACGAGGATCAGCGGCGGGGCGCGACGCGACCCGCTTACGTAGACGGCGAGTTTCACGTCGCCGGACTGGACGGTCAGCATCTCGTGGGCGCGCGACATGGCGTCATGCCTGCGGAACCGGGTGCAGCGGCACGCGGCGCGGGGCGGCTTGCGCCGCGTAGCGCGCGTTGGTCGCGTCGATGTTCTCGAGCAGCGTGTCGAGCCCCTGCAGGTACTGATGGTTGTCGTGGTCCCACGGGTGGAAGCCCGGGCGGAAGTAGTCGAGCCATTCGCGCGCGATGCTCGGGAACACGCCGTGCTTCGGGCTGTACAGATACTTCACGAGGCGCCACATGCCGCCGAACTTGCCGTGCTCGCGACGGTGCGCACGCATCAGGCGCACGTGGAAGTCGAACACGATGGTCCAGAAGAACACGGTCGTCGTCAGCATCGTGCCCGTGCGCAGCAGGTAGCTGCCGAGGCCCGGCTTCATCACGGTGGTCCATACGTCGTACGACACCGCCTTGTGCTCGGTTTCCTCCATCGCATGCCACATCCACATCTGCTGGTAGCCTTCGACCGAGCCGTCGATGCGGTGCTCGTGGCCCGACAGCAGCTGGTTCGCGAGGATCGCCGTGTAGTGCTCGAGCGCGATCGTGATCGCGAGCTGCATCGAATGCGGCAGCACCTTCTTGAACCAGCCGAGGATCGTCCACAGGCGCTTGTCGAGCTTGTGCGCGGGCAGGCCGGACGACTGCAGCAGGTCGTTGTATTCGATGTGCTCGCGCGTGTGCATCGCTTCCTGGCCGATGAAGCCGAGCACCTGCTTCTTCAGTTCGGGATCCTCGATCTGGTCGCGGTAGTTGCGCACCGAATCCATGAAGAAGCGTTCGCCGGCCGGGAACAGCAGCGACAGCGCGTTCATGAAGTGCGTGACGGGCACGCCCTGCACGTGCCAGTCGCGCGCGCGTTCGGGGGGCAGCGCGAAACGGATGTCGCGCCGCACGGGCATCATGTTCGGGGTCGTCATGATTGTTCTCCTCCCTGGTTGCCTGCATTGTTGTAGGTGGCGTGCAGCGGCGCGCCCGCCGGCGTGCCGCGTGCGGCGCGGCGGGCCTTCGCGGCCTCGCGGCGCGTCGCGAGCACGACGAGCGCCTGGTACGCGGACGGCAGGATGCGCGCCATCCAGTCCGCACCCTTCGCGTCGCGGCCGATCAGCACGCGGCGCTTGTTCTTGCGCACGCCGGCGAGGATCGTGCGTGCGGCGTCGTCGGCGGTCGTGATGAAGAACTTCTCGAAGCTGTCCTTGCCTTGCTGTTCGCTCTCGACGATGAAGCCGACCATGTTCTTCGCGACACGGCTCGATTGCGCGATGTTCGTGCGGATGCCGCCCGGATGCACGCAGGTCGCCGATACGCCGCACTTCATCATGTCGAGTTCCTGGCGCAGCGATTCGGTGAAGCCGCGCACCGCGAACTTGGTCGCGTTGTAGCCGCTCATGCCCGGCTGCGCGAAGATCCCGAAGATGCTCGACGTGTTGATCACGTGGCCGTCGCCCGATGCCTTCAGGTGCGGCAGGAACGCCTTCGTGCCGTGCACGACGCCCCAGAAGTTGATGTTCACGATCCACTCGAGATCGCTGTATTCCATCCCTTCGATCGTGCTCGACAGCGCGACGCCCGCGTTGTTGAAGATCAGGTTGACCTTGCCGTGCTCTTTCGCGGTGTCGTCGGCCCACGCGAACATCGCGTCGCGGTCGCCGACATCCAGCACGCGCGTCGACACGCGCACGTTCGGCGCGATCGTGCGGACGATCCGCTCGGTTTCGGCGAGGCCGACGGCGTTCTTGTCGGCGAGCGATACGTGGCAGCCGGCCTGCGCGAGCTGAATCGCGAGCGAGCGGCCCATGCCCGAGCCGGCGCCCGTGATCGCGGCGACCTTGTTGGCGAAATCTCTCATGTCGGTTGCTCCTTGTCTGGCTCAGGCCGCTTCGGCGGACGTGGAAGTCGAAGCGGAAGCGGCGGGCGCGGCGGCGGGCCGCGCGGTCGTGTCGTGTTGCGGCGCGCGATACGCGTGGTAGTCGGCGATCGAGAAGTGCGCGGTCGCCTGGCGGAAGCGCCACGTGAAGCCCGGCCACAGCGTCGTGTTCTTGCCGGTGCGCGGATCGAGGTACCAGCTCTTGCAGCCGCCCGTCGACCAGATCGCCTTCTTGAGCCGGCCCTGCAGGTCGCTGTTGAACTGCGCCTCGACGAGCGGGCGCACCTCAAGCGCATCCGCACGTTCGCGACGCATCGCCTGCAGTGCGCCGAGGATGTACTCGATCTGCGACTCGATCATGAACACCATCGAGTTGTGGCCGAGGCCCGTGTTCGGGCCGACGATCATGAAGAAGTTCGGGTAGCCGGGCAGCGTCGAGCCGAGGTACGCGTGCGCGCCGTCGCGCCATGCGTCGACGATGTCGAGCCCGCCGCGGCCGATGATCGCGCCGCGCGGATACGGATCGGCCACCTGGAAGCCGGTACCGTAGATCAGGCAGTCGACTTCATGGCGCTGGCCGTCGGTCGTCACGACCGCGTCGGCTTCGATGTGGTCGATGCCGGTCGTGATCACGTCGACGTTCTTGCGCGACAGCGCCGGGTAGTAGTCGTTCGAGATCAGCACGCGCTTGCAGCCGAGCGTGTAGTTCGGCGTGACGGTCTTGCGCAGCTCCGGATCGGGAATCTGCTTGCGGATGTGGCGCAGCGCGAGCTTCTGCACGTTCTTCATCAGTGACGGATGGATCGCGAAGCCGAGCACGCGCGATTCGAGCATCCAGTAGATGCTGCTGCGCACGGCCTTCTGCGTGAACGGCAGCGTGCGGAACAGCCATTTCTCGAGCCCGGTCAGGTTGCGGTCGGGCTTCGGCATGATCCACGGCGGCGTGCGCTGGAACAGTGCGAGTTCCTTCACGCGCGGCGCGATCTGCGGCACGAACTGGATCGCGCTCGCGCCGGTGCCGATCACCGCGACGCGCTTGCCTTCCAGCGCATAGTCGTGATCCCACTGCTGCGAGTGGAACGCGCGGCCCTTGAAGTTCTCGACGCCGGGAATCGACGGCAGCGCGGCCCGCGACAGCCCGCCCATCCCTGACACCAGCACGCGCGCGGACAGCCGCTTGCCGTTCGCGAACGTGAGGCGCCAGCGTTGCGCGGCCTCGTCGTACTCGGCGCGCTGCAGTTCGTGGTTCAGGCGCAGGTGCGCGCCGATCCCGAAGCGCTGCACGCAGTCTTCCAGATAGGCGCGGATCTCCGGCTGCGGCGCGAACATGCGCGTCCAGCGTGGGTTCGGCGCGAACGAGAACGAATAGACGTGCGATTGCACGTCGCATGCACACCCGGGGTAATGATTGTCGCGCCACGTGCCGCCGACCGACGCGGCCTTCTCGAGGACGACGAAGTCGGTCACGCCTGTTTGCCGCAGGCGGATTGCCATCCCGAGGCCGGCGAAGCCGGTGCCGATGATGGCGATGTCGATGGTTTCGTCCAGGCCGTCGTGGCCGGGCGGACCGAAAGGCAACGTGCGAGCATTCATCCGGGTGTCTCCGATTTGGCTCATTTTCGAATGTTACATTGTTTGATGTAACGATAGTGGGTGAACCCGGAAACCGCAAGAGGCTAGAAGCGGCGCTCTAAGGGCCGGAAGCCAGACGGGAAAAGGCTGAGCGGGGTTTGGAACGGGCCGGTTTCCGCATCGCGGGATACGCGGAAACGGCCGTCGACAGGGCGAGAGAGGGAGCAGGCGAGACCGCCGGTGCGCGGCGGTCTGTTTGAAACAGTATCAGGGACGGATCGATCGGGCCGCCGTCTCATGGAAAACCCCGGCCACGATCGTGACCTGCGCGAGCGCATAGAGGCCCCAGATCAGGTAGTCGATGCCCGGAAAGCCGCCGAGGAAGCGGCCGACGCCGATCAGCGTATCGGAGCCGACGAAGATCAGGCTGCCGATGGCCACCAGCGGGCCGCGCGTGTGGGCGGCGAGCGCGAAGCTCGCCATCACGCACAGCACGAGCATGTAGACGGCGACCGGTGCCAGCAACTCGCCGAGGTGCGGGAAGAACGCCGCGTAGAACGCCGGCGCGGCGATCCACAGCCCGACGAGTGCAACGATGCGCCAGCCGTGCGGCCGGGCGCGCCAGCGCATGAAGATCGCGCAATAGCACACGTGCGTGAGCAGGAATGCGCCGAGGCCGAGGACGAACGACAGCGGCCAGTCGGGCAGTGCGAGCAGCACGTCGCCGAGCACGGCCGTCACGAGCGCCGCGCACAGCCACGCGCGTTCGCGCGGCGCGGCGCAGGTGCTGCCCGCCGCGAGCAGCAGGATCCCCATCGCGGCTTTCGCGGCGGCCTGGCCGGGATAGGGCGCGGCGGCGAGCGACAGCCCGTACAGCAGCGCGGCGACGACGGCGAGCGGCCAGAGCCGGCGGTAGGTGGCGGGAAGCGTGGCGATCAAGGCGGGTGTCTCCGGTTTGTTGTTGTCTGCGGTGGACGGCGCGCCGTCGAGGGCGCGGCTGTCGGCCATTATCCGGAAGAAAGGGCGTGGTAAAACCGGCGAATCCTTCTAGGAAACGGCCGGGATCGCCGTGCACCGGCTTGCCCGCCAGCGCATCGATCCGGCGATCGCGGGCCCCGATGCCTGGGCGCGGCCGCCGGATTTCTCCGCGCGTTGCCCCGGTTGAACCGGGGCAACGACTTCAATTCGGCTTGCTATGATCGCCGCGGTATTGCCGTTGTCGATGTGGTTGTCGCTGTCGTTGTTCCGCCCGGCCGCGCGACTGGATGCGCAAGCCGGTGCGTGTCCGATGAATCCATGCCGTGCCCGGCCCGTGCGCTCATGCGAAGCGGGGCGGGCTGGCCTCCCCACGAAAACAGGTCCGACCATGACCGAACTTCTCCACGGCGACGGCGCGATCCGTCGCACGACGCCGTACGGCTCGTCGATCGAAAACACCTATGCGGGCGTGCTGTCGTTCATGCGCCGCAACTATTCGCGGGAGCTCGACGGCGTCGACGTCGCGATCTCCGGCGTGCCGCTCGACCTCGCGACGACCTACCGCTCCGGCGCGCGGCTCGGCCCGGCTGCGATCCGCGCGGCGAGCGTGCAGCTCGCGGAACTTCATCCGTATCCGTGGGGCTTCAACCCGTTCGACGATCTCGCGGCCGTCGACTACGGCGACTGCTGGTTCGATGCGCACAACCCGCTGTCGATCAAGCCCGCGATCGTCGAGCATGCGCGCACGATCCTCGGTTCCGGCGCGAAGATGCTGACGCTCGGCGGCGACCACTACATCACGTATCCGCTGCTGGTCGCGCATGCGGAGCGCTACGGCAAGCCGCTGTCGCTGATCCATTTCGACGCGCACTGCGACACGTGGGCCGACGACGATCCGGACAGCCTCAATCACGGGACGATGTTCTACAAGGCCGTGAAGGAAGGGCTGATCGATCCGGCGACGTCGGTGCAGGTCGGGATTCGCACGTGGAACGATGATTTTCTCGGGATCGAGCGGCTCGATGCGGCGTGGGCGCATGACCATGGATCGCGCGCGGCGGTCGAGCGGATCGTCGATATCGTCGGCGCGCGGCCCGCTTACCTGACTTTCGATATCGACTGCCTCGATCCGGCGTTCGCGCCTGGCACGGGCACACCGGTCGCGGGCGGGCTGTCGTCGGCGCAGGCGCTCGCGATCGTGCGCGGGCTCGGCGCGGTGAACCTGGTCGGCGCGGATGTGGTCGAGGTTGCGCCCGCGTACGACCACGCGGATATCACGGCGATCGCGGCCGCGCATGTTGCGTGTGACTTGCTGTGTCTGTGGCGGCAGAAGAAGGTGGCGGGGGCGCTGAAGTAAGTCAGCATGTCGGGCAGGCGCGCATCGCCGGATTGGTGCGCGGCTGCCGTTCGCATGCCATGGGGCCGGCGAAGGAAGTCTTCGCGGATTTCCAGGCAGGGGCCTTGCCGACCCGTTGACGATATCCGCGAAACGTCAGCAGGTTGCTGCTTCCGTTCACCAGCGAAGCGTCGGCGTGTCATCGATGATGTACGCCGACGTCATCACATCAAGCGAAAAGCTATCGGCTCCTGAAAAAAGCGGCAAGCATGTCGTCTTTCGGCGCGGCAGCTTGCGTTGTTTGCTGCTTTCCCGATCGTCCGCGGGATCGTGCGTGATCCGCCCCGGCGCCGGCGCCATCGGGCCACGTCCCCGTATAGACCGCGCGCGGCCTGATGAGATCGGATTGCTCGCGCTGCTCCAGCCCATGCGCGATCCAGCCGATCGAGCGGCCAAGCGCGAACAGCCCGAATGCGGCGCCGACGGGAAGCCGCAAATGTCTGCGTAGTGCCACCAGCGCCAGATCCAGCGAGGGCTTCTGGCCGACGAGCGCGCTCCCTGCATCGATCATCCTTTTCCATTGGGGATGACGCGGCAGGATCCGCGACAACAGATACGTCGCGCGCACGTCGCCGTCGGGATAGAGCGCATGTCCGAAGCCCGGCAAGCCGTCTCCCCGGGCGAGACGCTCGCTCATTTTTTGCTCGACGTCCTTGTTACCCAGCTCGTCCCACAGCGCTTCGCCACGCGCGGTGGTGGCGCCGTGCCGCTCGCCCGACAGGCCGGCCAGGCCGCCGACCACGACGGCCCGCAAGCTCGCATTCGTCGACGCGATGCATCGCCCCGTGAAGCTCGAAGCGTTCAGTTCGTGATCCGCGCACAGCACGAGCGCCATCCTGATCAATTCGGCGCCCGCAGGCCCGACGCCCCATGCCCGTGCGCATTGCTCGTGGATGGGTGCGGTATCGATCCGGGTGCGCAGCAGGCATGCCGCCAGGATCCGCACGATATCGCCACAGCCCTGCGCCTGGCGATCGGCCGACTGATGCCAGATCGCCGTTGGCGTGTCCTCGCTTGCGACGGTGAAGAGCGGCAGCAGCGCCTGCTCGGCGCGTTGCTTGTCGTAGTGCCTGAAGAGTGTTCGCAGTACTGAGGGCGTCGTGGGCACGTGACGACCGAAAGCGGTCTGCTCGTCGCATTGCCACAGCAGCGCCGCGACATCCTCGAGACTCGCGCGGGCAGCGAGATCGAGTGCATCCACACCGCGATAGAAGAGCCGGCCGCCGTCGATCAACGTGATGCTCGATTCGAGCACGGGCGAGCCCCAGTTCAGCGCGGCCTTCGCCACTTCCTTCGGCTTGTGGCCACGTGCACGTTGATCGGCGAGCCGGTCGACGTCGGCCGCGAGGTAGCGGCTTTCTCGGTGACTGCTGCCCGGTTCCGCGCGAAGCAGGCCGCGGCTGACGTACGCATAGAGGGTTTGCCGCGAGACACGGAGCCTTGCCGCGGCTTCGGTCGAATTCAGGTAGTTCGACATCGTGCGCAGGGGAAATCGTTCGACAGGTTGATCAGGATAATCAACGTTGACAGCAAATGCGAGCGAGACGATCTTTGCCTCACCCAATTCATGCGAGGCGAACATGCATATCGATCAAATGTCGAGAGAACGAGCCGCGGCCGATGAGGATCGGGCGTTGCGTCATCTGCGGGCGTTCTGGCTGGCGGCGGGTGGGTCTCCGGCGTTCCTCGAGTCGTGCGGCTTCAGCGGCTCGGGCGAGCTGGTCTCGGCATTTCGCGTAACCGACCTGGCCACGGCGGCGATCGGCGCGGCCGGGACGTCCGTTGCCGAATTGCTGCATGCGTCGACCGGAACGTTGCCGGCGGTTCGGGTCGACCGGCGCATGGCGTCGCTGTGGTTCGGCACGTCGCTGCGTCCGCAGGGCTGGACGATGCCGCCTCAGTGGGATCCGGTGGCCGGCAACTATCGGGCGCGCGATCGCTGGATCCGGTTGCACACCAACGCGCCGCATCATCGACTGGCCGCCTTGTCGGTGCTCGACTGCGCCGCCGATGCACCGTCGGTCGCGCAAGCGGTGAATCGCTGGGATGCAGGCGCGCTCGAGCAAGCGATCGTCGAACGCGGCGGTTGTGCTGCGGCGATGTACTCGGCGCAGGAGTGGGCCGGGCATCCGCAAGGCAAGGCGGTTGCAACCGAACCGTTGCTGCACGTTCATGCCGCGACCGATGCCGTCGCGCATGCGTGGCGACCTTCGAAAGACCGGCCGTTGCGCGGCATTCGCGTGCTCGACCTGACGCGCATTCTCGCCGGCCCCGTGGCGACACGGTTTCTTGCGGGCCTGGGCGCCGACGTGCTGCGCATCGATCCGTACGGCTGGGAAGAACCGGGCACGGTACCCGAGGTCGTCCTCGGCAAGCGGTGTGCGCGGCTGAACCTGAAGGATGCCGCGGATCTCGATACGCTCAAGCAGTTGCTCGGCAGCGCCGATATCGTCGTGCACGGTTATCGGGCCGATGCGCTGGCGCGCCTCGGACTCGATGCTGCACATCGGCACGAACTGAATCCTGCGCTCATCGACGTGTCGCTCGACGCTTACGGCTGGAGCGGTGAATGGCGCTGCCGGCGCGGCTTCGACAGCCTCATTCAAATGAGCACGGGCATCGCCGAGGCGGGCATGCGCATGGCGGACGGCGATGAACCGGTGAACCTGCCCGTTCAGGCCATCGATCATGCGACGGGCTACCTGATGGCGACGGCCGCCATCCGCGGGCTGACGACACGAATGAAAGAGGGCGTCGGTACCGAGGTTCGCGCTTCGCTGGCGCGTACGGCGGCCGAGTTGCAGTTGCGGTCGGAGCCCATGAGCGAGGTAGTCGAACTGGTCGCCGACGGTCAACGTGATCGCGCGGAACACGTCGAACCGACGTCGTGGGGGCCGGCATCCCGGCTCCTTCCGCCAGTGCAGATCGACGATGCGCCGCTCCGTTGGCTTTATCCGGCGCGTGCGCTGGGGGCGTATGAACCCGAGTGGTTGTCTTCGAACCGCGATCTTTGAGGCGGTGCGATGAATCGTCGGGTGTCGGTGAGTGGCGTCGGGACGGGAATCGACCTGGCCACGGCGATGCATTTCGCCTGGTGCCATGCGCAGGTCGTCATCATCGGACAGTGCACGAACACGCTGGAACACGCGGCCGAAGTGATCGGCGGCGTGTTTCCCGATGCGTGCCCGCCGCGCCCTGGCTGCCGACCAGGGCCTGCCTGATCGGACGGAACGCGTTCGGAATACGCTGGTCGAGCGGTTCGAAACCCTGGATATCGCGGTCATCGCGACCGGCGGAGAGGGGGCGGGCTAGTGAAACAGGTAGGCCGGCGCAGACCGCCGGCGCGTTGTGCATTGCTGGATCGAGGGCCGGGCGTTGCCCTTAACCGCGCGTGTCGACCCAGTTGCGTGCCCAGCGGGCCGAATGCTGCAACGCCTGCTCCTCACTCGTGAAGTAGTCGAGCGAATAGAACTGGTAGCGGCCTTCGGTGCGTGGGCTACCGGCGCGTTCAAGCAGCAGGTTGGATGAAAAACTACCGTCGGGCAAACGATGCGCCGAGGGTTGAACGGCATAGCCGTTGTATTGTTGAATTTGGTTGTTCTGCATTTTAATTTTAATAATGTTCGAGTGCGCGCGTGCCGTGCCAAATGTGCACGGGTACGCCGATTCACAGCCATTGCGAGCTGAATCTGAAGCAGTCGTAAAGCGAAAAAGGGCTTGGCAGCCTGAGGGGGAATGAAGTGCAACGAGGCGTGTGGCGCTCGGCGAGCTGCTGAATGAACCGATGCAGCTATGAGCAATCGCGCCAACTTTGGGAGATCAATCTCCGCGAGGATGTCGCTGCAACCCGGCATCCGTTACGGGAGGCCGGGTCCTTCAAACTTTACAGCGGCTTGATGTTGGCCGCTTGCAGACCCTTCGGGCCTTGCTTCGTTTCGAAGCTCACCTTCTGATTTTCAGCCAGCGTCTTGAAGCCGTCGGCGCGAATTTCCGAGAAGTGGGCGAACAGGTCGTCGCCGCCGTTGTCGGGCGTGATGAAGCCAAAGCCTTTGCTGTCGTTGAACCACTTGACGATACCGGTATCCATGAAGATTCCTTGAGAAAAAAATAAACGAAGATTTGCTCTGTAAACGAGCGCGTGAAGCATCAAGGAGGGAGTGGACAACGAATACCGCTGAGGAGCGATCAATTGATGAACAGCAATCGGACTTCTTGAACTTCGGACGATACACTAACCGCTGGGCGGTGCCGGCGTCAATCGCTACTTTGTAACTGTTTCTTCGGGCGGTCGGATTGGCGGATGAAGCGATGTGGCCCTGCCTGGCTGCCGGACTGCGCGCGCTACCCGGCATGACGCGCGGGTAAGGCCGACGAGTCGTGTGTCCGTCGGCCTCTTCGACACCATGCGCGCTTTGTTCCCGCTACTTCGCCGCGAGCGCACTCTGCACGCTTTTATCGACCCATGCGTTGTCGGCCACGCTCAGCTTCTGCGGAATCAGCTTCGCCGCATAAAACGCATCGGCGACACCTTGCTGGGCCGCGACGATCTTGTCGTCGAGCGGCACCGCACCGAACGGGACGCGCTTGATCCACGTTTCGACGAGCGGCTGCGGCAGGCCGACCTTCGGTGCGATCAGCGCGGCCGTGTCGGCCGGATGCGTGTTGACCCACTGGCCCGTCTCGCGCGCCTGCTTCATGATCGCGCCGACCACGTCGGGATGCTGCTGCGCGAAGTCCCGCGTCGCTTCGTAGAAGTTGTTGGTCGCCGAGAGGCCCGTGTAGTCGGACAGCGTACGCACCTTCAGCGCGTCTTGCGCGGCTGCATAGTACGGATCCCAGACGACCCATGCATCGACGTTGCCGCTCTCGAACGCGGCGCGTGCATCGGCCGGCGCAAGGTACACGGGGCGGATTTCGTCGTAGCGCACTCCGGCCTTCTTCAGCGCTTCGAGCAGCAGGTAGTTCGCGCTCGAGCCCTTCTGCAGTGCGATCTTCTTGCCGCGCAGGCCGGCGACCGAGCGGATCGGCGAATCGGCCTTCACGACCACGGCTTCGTTGTGCGGCGCCGGCGGTTCCGCGCCGACATAGACGAAGTGCACGCCGGCCGCCTGCGCGAACACGGGCGGCGGCGCACCCGTATAGCCGAAGTCGATGCTGTTTGCGTTCAGCGCCTCGAGCAGTTGCGGGCCGGCCGGGAATTCGAACCACTGCACGCCATAGCCGAGCGGCTTGAGCCGCGCTTCGAGCGAGCCTTGCGCCTTGATGACCGACAGCAGGCCGGCCTTCTGGTAGCCGATGCGCACGACCTTGTCGGCGCCGCCTTGCGCGAAGGCCGACGCGGCGGACAGCGCGACGAGCGTGACGGCGGCGGTGCGCGCGATCCAGCGGGTGAAACGAATCATCGAACGGACTCCATGCAAAACGTCTTCGGGTGAGCGGTGGTGCCGCTCGGTTGGAAGAATCGTCGCATGGGCGATCACGCCCGCAAACGAAGCATTGCCGATATCAATATGACGGCGGCGCGCCTATGCTTCGTCGCTGTCGTCTTTCGATGCCGGTGTGCCGGACTGTCGCGCGGCCTCGTCGCTGAGCTTCTTGTCGAGGATCGTCGCAACGCGGCCGCCGAGATACGCGCTCGCCGCGGTTTCCAGCGCGCGGTTCGTCTCGCCTTCGACGAACACAGCCGCGAGCGGCCGCAGGCGCCAGATCGCATCGACCAGTTCGGGCACGTCGGTGGCGGGCGGCAGCGTGCCGGCGTCGTAGCGGTCGAGCCGCTTCACGACGAGATCGACGAGCAGTCGCGCGATCGCGTCGAAATGCGGCCGCGCGAGGCTGATCACGTCGAGCAACTCGCGCGGCGGGATGCCTTCCTTCGTCATCGCGGCGGCTGCTTCGAGCAGTGCGGGGCTCTTTGCGACGAACGACAGGCCGCGCCGTTCGAGCAGGCCGAGTTCGGTCACGCGCGACAGTTGCGTGGTCGCCTGCGGGCCGAACATCTGCGCGAGCGCGGCGAGCGAATAGGTCTTCGGCAGCTCGTGCGACCAGCGGCCGCCGATCGCGTTTTCGAGGCCGAGGATCGAGCGCAGGTCGTGGCCTTCGTCGATCGCCTTGATCAGGTCCTGGATGTTCGACAGCGTGTAGCCGCGCGCGAGCAGGTGGTTGATCAGCTTCAGGCGCGCGACGTGCGTGTCGTCATAGATGCCGACGCGGCCGCGCTTTTCCGGCGGCGCGAGCAACCCGCGATCCTGGTACGCGCGGACATTGCGCACGGTCGTGTCGGACACGCGCGCGAGTTCGTCGACCGTGTACTCGTTGCGGGAGTCCGGCGCCGCCTCGTCGGGTGTGGAATGAGTCTGTTTTGACATGCGGCCATTCTAGCGCGACGTGGCAGGCTCGGGCGAGACGGGGAGCGTGCGTGCGCCTTCGCCGAGCGGGCGCTGCAGCAGCGCCGTATCGATCCAGCGGCCGTGCTTGAAACCGGCCGCCTTCAGCATGCCGGCCGGCTCGAAGCCGAACGCGCGATGCAGCGACGTCGAGCCGCCGGTGCCGCCGTCGGCAATCACCGCGATCATCTGCCGCCACGGGCCGGCCTCGCAGCGTTCGATCAGCGCGGCGAGCAGCGCGCGGCCGATCCCGCGTCCGCGCTGGGCGTCGTCGATGTAGATCGAATCCTCGATCGTGAAACGGTACGCGCTGCGGGTGCGGTACGGCGTCGCGTACGCGTAGCCGGCCACGCGGCCGTCGCATTCGGCGACGAGGTACGGCAGCGCGTGGCGCAGCACTGCGTCGCGGCGTGCGCGCAATTCGGCGACGTCGGGCGGCGTTTCCTCGAACGACGCGACGCTGTGGTGCACGTGGTGCGCATAGATCGCGTGGATCGCATCGAGGTCGGCGTCGGTCGCGTCGCGAACGACGCAGGCGGGGGCGGTGGGCATGGCGGCGGGTCCGGCGAATTCAGAACGCAAACCGCTACTATGCCGGCCGCTGGAGCGCGTGGCAAAGCCGTGTGCGGAGGCGGCTGCCTACAGTCGGCCGTCCGCCGCGTGCACGGCCTCGGCGATCGCATCGGCGACACGCTGCACGCGCGGCGACCGGCGCACGTCCGGGTGGACCACGAGCCAGATCTCGCGCTCGATGTCGCAACGTGGCGCGGCCGTCAGCTCGACGAGCGGCGCACCGGCGTGTGCGGCCGGATCGTCGACGAGAAACCGCGGC
>NZ_JAAGPB010000181.1:0-268 GCF_017104585.1 Burkholderia sp. Ac-20392 | reverse complement strand
AATATACGAGACAGTAATGAGTGTGAGATTAAGGTAACATGTTGACGTAGTGACAGTGGTGAGAGTACAGGCAGCGGATAAAAGTAGTACAAGCATTAACAGAATATGTGAAAGTGAAAGGTATTGAAACGACATAGGTGTTAATAAGGAATTGGATAGAGTGAGGCGAATGAGTACTTTTATTATTTGCGTAATGAAATTAGCATAGGCAAGTTTAAGTTTTTTTTTTTTTTTTTTCAAGCCGAAGACGGCATACGAGCTGTTAATT
>NZ_JAAGPB010000180.1:0-15236 GCF_017104585.1 Burkholderia sp. Ac-20392 | reverse complement strand
GACGCGCTGTCCGCGTGGTGGTGCAAGCACCTCGCCGCGTTCGCCGATGCCGGCGCGGCCGGCTTCCTGATCGACGCGCCCCATCATCTGCCGGCCGACTGGTGGCCCGGCTGGCGCGCGGCGCTGCGCCGTGCGATCGAGACGGGCGATTGCCGTGCGCTGTGGCCGCGCCTGGCCGCCGTCAGTTGCTGGCTGGACGGCCCGAGCCAGCATTACGCCGATGCGTTGCGCGTGCGGTTTCCGCAGGTGCAATGGCTGCGGAAGGGACTGTTCGCGACCGAAGGCGTCGCGAGCATTCCGTTCGGCGCAGGCGACGGTTGCCCGCTCGCGATCGGCAGCCACTATCTTGAATTCGTGCGCGACGACGGCCGCGTGTGCGGCGTCGAAGGGTTGCGACCCGGCGACGACGCGCAGGTGCTGCTGACCACCGGCGGCGGGCTGTATCGCTATGCGCTCGGTGATCGCGTCCGCGTGGTCGGCATGACCGCGCGCACGCCGCGCATTGCGTTCGTCGGGCGCGCGGCGGCGAGCGTCGATCTCGTCGGCGAGAAACTCGACGAACAGATTGCGGCCGACGCGCTGAATCGCGCACGTGGGCGGCACGGCGAAGTCGGCGCGTGCATCGTGCCGTGTGTCGCGAAAGAAGGGCGGCCGCATTACGTGCTGTGCATCGCCGGCGAGATCGACGCAGACGCGGCCGACACGATGTGTGCCGTCGTCGAAGCCGAACTGATGCAGGCGTTCCACTATGCGCACGCACGCCGCCTCGGCCAGCTTGGCCCGCTGCGCATGCAACGGCTGGGCCGATCGCCGGAACGACTCGGTGACCTGCTGCAACAGTCGGCCGAACGGGCCGGCATCCGCGCGGGCGACGTGAAGCCGTGCGCACTCGTGACGCGGTTGCCGGTGGCCGACGCGTTGCTTGCGATGACGAATGAATGACGCGATGAACGACATGATCGAACCACGCGGATGCGGGCACGAGTGCCCGTCACGCGATGCCGCCGGTGCGCACGAACATGCTCCGCCGGCCGATGGCCTGCACGAGCAATGGTTCGTCGCGTGCACCGAACGCGAACTCCCGCGCGACAAGCCGCTGGGCGTCCGGATCCTCGATACCGGCATCGTGCTGTTCCGGCAGCTCGACGGCCGGATCGCCGCGCTGATCGATCAGTGCGTGCATCGCGGCACGCGGCTCTCGGCCGGCAAGGTCGATCGCGACACGCTCGTGTGCCCGTATCACGGCTGGCGTTACGACGGCGAAGGTCAGGTCGTCCACGTGCCGAGCATCGACGGCACGCAGCCGACCGGCACGCCCGGCCGCTATCCGTTCCGGCAGCGCACGCTGCCCGTGCAACTGCTCGACGGTCTCGTATGGGTGTATCTCGGCGCGGGCGACCCGTCGGCGCGCACGATCTTCCGGATGCCGTTTTGCGACGTCGCGCCGTGGCAGTCGTACTTCATGGTGAATACGTTCGACGGCGACATCGCGATGCTCGCGCAGAACTTCATGGACGTGCCGCATACGGTATTCGTGCACGACGGGATCTTCCGCAGCAGCCGCGGCCAGGCGATGGAAGCGACGGTCGCGACGACGCAGGACAGCGTCGCCGTCACGTATCACGATGGCGACGACAAGATCGGCTTCTGTCTCGACTGGCTCACGAACCCCGATCGCGTGCCGCTCGCGCACGTCGACCGCTTCATCGCGCCGAACGTGACGCGCTGCGACTATCTGTGGGGCGAACGTTCCGGTTTCCTGATCGTCAGCCAGATCACGCCGATCGATGCGCGCCGCTCGCGCGTCTATACGTACATCGCGTATCGCTTCCGGCTGCCGCGCTGGATGCTGCGCGCGCTGCGGCCGCTGCTGAACCTGTACACGCATCTCGTGATCCAGCAGGACGTGCGGATCATGCGCGCGCACCGGCAGGGCCTCGACAACGCGCCGGGCTTTCGTCCGCACAACGTGCGCGCCGACATCGTGCATGTCGCGATCGACCGGCTGCTCGATGCGGTGAAGCGCGGCGAGCCGCTGCCGGCCGCGCAGTGCGGCGAGAAGGTGATGCGCTTCGAGCTGTAGGCGCGGCGCGGTGCTGGGCGTTCAGTGCGTGGAGCCGGCCTGGCCGGGTGCGGGCGGCGCGAATGCCGTGCCGTCCGTCAGGTAGCGGTGCACGGCCGGCAGATGCTCGAGCGCGAGCGCCGGATACGCGTGATGCACCTGGTGATAGCCGATGTTGCGCGGATACAGCACGAGCTTGCCGATCCAGCCGAACGTCATCGTGCGCGTCATCTGCCAGATCGACTCCGGCGCGCGTTCGTCGATCTCGACGTGCTGATGTTCGAGCAGCACGCGGTTCGCGTTCATGATGCCGCCGACGATCCACGGCAGTCCGTAGTACGCGAAGAACGGCAGATCCCAGTGCACGACGGCCGCGATCGCGAGCAGATAGCCCGCGCAATGCGGCAGGTCGGCGCGCGCGCAGGCGATGACTTCAGGGTGACGGCGCAGGTCCTGGCGCGAGCGGTCCTGCATGAAGCCGCGCGCATACCACGGCCGGAACGCGGGCCACGCGAGTGCGAGCGGCGCCATCAGCGCGCGCAGCGGCCACCAGACCGGCAGCAGTGCGCCGCGCAGCATCATCACGCGCTGCACCCAGCCGCCGCGTGCAGCCAGCCGGTGCAGGTACGGATCCTCGGCGGTGCCGACCGCGCGGTGATGGCGCAGATGGTGATAGCGCATCGCGGCAATCGACGAACCGATCGTCCAGCCGGCGAGCGCTTCGACGAGCGCGAGCGGCAGCGTCATGCGCCGCATCGGGAGATGGCAGGCATCGTGCAGGATCACGCCGAATGCCTGCAGCCGGCCCGCGATCAGCAACACGGCTGCGACATAGACGAACGGATTCGGCACGAAGCGGATCGCGGCCCAGCACAGCAGGATGCCGAGCCAGTCGATGCACGCATAGCGGACGAGCCGCCACGGCCGCGCGCCGGCTGTGAACGGCAGCGTGCGGTTCAGTTCGGCAGGTGTCGGCAGGGCGGAGGGCGTGAGCATTCGATGAGGTCGGGCGCGCCGTCGATGGCGCGCATGCAGGCATATCGGTCGGGAATATACACCTGATTCGTCAGACGACGAGCGGTCATCTTCAACGCGCGGCGCATGGCTTGCCGAACCATCGCATGGCCGCGTGCGCGGCTTCGTCGACGGTCGACGCATCGTCACCGGCCCATGCGACGGCCCCGTCGGGCCGCACGAGCACGGCGCGCAATCCCAGCCGGTCATTCGCATCGCTCGCGAGATACGCGATCCGGTCATGCCAGCGGGAGGCGAGCGCCTGCAGCGGCCTTCCTCCCTCGAAGTCCAGCAGCACACCTTTGCCGTGCCTGACGTGCTCGCCGAGCCGCGTTCCGTCGACCAGTTCGAAGTCGGGCACGCTGCGTCCGACGAGCGGATGGCCACTGCCGAGATCGTACGCAACGGATACGCCCCATACGCGCTCGGCGAAGTACGTCGCCCCGTCGCGCGTGTCGACCAGATCGCGGACGATCGCCTCGAGTGCGCGCGAACTCCGGGCCGGCCGCATCAGCGCGACCTGCGCGCGCGACCAGTCGAGCACGCGGGCGCCCACCGGGTGCCGCTCGTCCGAATAGCTGTCGAGCAGGCCGGCCGGCGCGTCGCCGCGGATCGTGGCGGCCAGCTTCCAGCCGAGATTTATCGCGTCGCCGAGACCGAGGTTGAGCCCCTGGCCGCCAAGTGGCGAGTGGATGTGCGCGGCGTCGCCCGCGAGCAGCACGCGGCCGTTGCGATAGGTGGTCGCCTGGCACGCGCGGTCCGTCCAGGTGGTGGCGAGCCGCAGCGTCGTCAGCGTGACGCCGGTGCCGGACACGCGCCGCAGCACCGCCTGCGCATGGTCGAGCGTGACCGGCTCGCGTCGGTGGAGCGCGCCACCGTCGAATTCGACCATCGCGATGGTCCCGGGCGGCGTGTACGTATACATGCCGGTCGTGGTGTAGTGACGGCCGGGCGGCAGCATGCCGGGATCGGCGAGCTCGACTTCGATCGAGTATCCGGTGAATTCGGGGTCGGTGCCGGCGAACGTGAAGCCGCCCGCCTTGCGGACCGTGCTGCGGCCACCGTCGCAGCCGACGAGCCAGCGTCCGCGCCACGTGTTGCCGCCTGCGTACAGCGTTACCGCGTCGTCCTCGTCCGACTGGTCGAAGCCTTCGACCCGGATGCCGCGCCGGATCTCGACGCCCGTCGCGCTCGCGCGGGCGGCCAGCGCGGATTCGACGCGTTCGAGATCGGTCGGCATATGAGTACCGGCCGGACCGGGCAGGCGGTACGGCCATCGGGACGCATCGATGCGGTCGTGGAAGAACGGAATGCCGGCGAAATGCCCGCCCGGACGGCGCGACTGCTTCATCCAGTGCGCGGTGTCGTACGCGCCGGACGGCATCGCGATGTCGTCGAGCAGGCCGCGACGGTAAAACGCTTCGAGGGTGGGCGCCGACAAGCCGCGCATGCCGAACGGCAGTCGCTTCAGCGGGGAGTCCGGATCGCCGGCCTGCTCGACCACCAGTACCGACAGGCCGGCAAGGCGCAACTCGCACGCGAGAAAAAGGCCGACAGGGCCGGCTCCGGCAATCACGACATCATGGGTGACAGGTTGAGTCATCGAGGGCTCGGCTTGCGGCCGGGGCGGGCCGGTGGCGGTAGGAAGGGTGGCGCCTGACAGGCATCGTGCCCGCGACAGGCGTGTTTATGGAACGGCGTTCCATGGCGAGATATTGGAACGTTGTTCCAGATGTGTCAAGCTACCGCGCATGGCAACCAAAAACCGAACCGAGCGGCGCGCCGACGCGCTGTCGAAAGAGCGGATCGTCAATGCGGCGATCGAAATCCTCGACAACGAAGGCGAGGGCGCGCTGACGTTTCGCGCGCTTGCCGCGCACCTGGCGACCGGAAGCGGCGCGATCTACTGGCATGTCGCCGACAAGCACGACCTGCTCACTTTGGCCGCGGATCGGGTGATCGCGGGCGCGATGGCGGATGAATCGAGGGCGCCGGACGGCGAGGCGGCGAAGGCGATCCGTCGCGTCGCGTTGCGTCTGTTCGACGCGTTCAGCGCGCATCCGTGGGTGGGCGCGCAGCTGTTCCGCGCGCCGTGGCAGGACGCGGTGCTGCGGATTCTCGAAAGCGTCGGCGGGCATCTGCAGGCGCTGGGCGTGCCCGAACCCGCGCAATTCAACGCGGCATCCGCGCTGATGCACTACATCTTCGGGCTGGCCGGCCAATACGCGGCCGGCGCGCGCCTGCATTCGCGCGGTCCGGCGCAGCCGGAGATCGTGGCGACCGTCGCCGACCGGTGGACGCAACTCGATCCGGCGGCGTATCCGTTCGTGCGCAAGGTGGCGGCGCAACTGGCTGCGCACGACGAGCGCGAGCAGTTCGTCGCCGGCATCGACCTCATCCTGAAGGGGATCGGAGCGGTCCGGTAGTCGTTATCCGGCGGGCCGATTCGTGAAGCCGCTGGCCCGTCACGCTCGCGCGACCGCTTGTTTACTCGAGCAGCCGCAACGCGTCCGCGAGCGACAGCACCGTCGTGCGCGATTCGAAGGCGGTGGAGAACAGGTGCTCGTGGACCACCGGGTCCGGGTCGTAGCAGCAGTCCTTGACCGTGTACAGGCGGAAGTCCGCGTCGCTCGCGTGGGCGATCGACGACAGCATCACGCCCGTCGACGCGATGCCGACCATGATCAGCGAATCGACACATTGCTCAACGAGCCGCGCCTGCAGATCGGTGCCGAAGAACACGCTGGCGCGGTGTGCGACGATCAGCGGCTCGTCGGGCTGCCGGCCGAGTTCTGGGCACGGACCGTCGTTGATGAACAGGCCGAGCTGCTTGATGCCCTGGCCGTTCTTGTTGCGCGGGCTAACTTCCGGGTAGCCGGGGCTGAACCGCAGGTTCGCGAACCAGACGCCGATGCCGCTGGCCCGCGCCGCATTGCATAGCCGGCGTGTATTGGCGAGCAGCGCGGGCGCGACCGACGGAAAGAGGCCGAGGATGTCGGTCTGGTAATGCATGACGAGCAGTGCGGTGCTTGACGGCACGATGGCGGGAATCGGTGCGGATGGGTTGTCGCCGGGGTTCGTGCGGGTTGTCGTTGCGATATCCGGTGCGTGTTGCCGAGTCATGAACGAGAGTCTCCGATAGCTCGCGGGGAATGTCAGCGTCCCCGATTTGTACCGGAAAATCGGGCCGGCCGCCGATGCGATTTTCGTAGGGGCGTTTTGCCGCGTCGCACGGTAGCCGCCGCCAAACCGGCGCAACGTGTTCGCGCGGCCGCAATATACTGGCGTGCGCTTGATCGACCCACGGTCGTTCCGGGAAGTGCGATGCCGATGGTTGATAGTCGGCCGCGACTGCTCGCCGTTGCCGGTTTGCCGCTTTCGCGCGGATCGTGCTTGAGGCGGCAATGCCCGGCGCGATGCCATTTCATGTCACGTTGCGCCAACACGAGTTACACGTCATGCCAGTTACCGGATTCAGTCACTACAATCTGCGCGCGGATCGGCCGACACTCGATTCGCTTCGCGATTTCTACGTCGACATCGTCGGCTTGCAGGAAGGGTTTCGTCCGCCGTTCAAAAGCTTCGGCTATTGGTTGTATGCGGGCACGCAGGCCGTGCTGCATCTGTCGGAAGCGCGGCCGGGCGAGTCGCATCCTTCTCATGTTGCCAATACGTTCGATCATGTTGCGTTTGCCTGTGCGGACGTCGACGCAATGGCCCGTCATCTGACCGACGCCAACGTGGCATTCACGCGCGCACACGTTCCGCTCACTGGCCAGGTGCAGTTTTTCTTCCGCGATCCGGCCGGCAATGGCGTCGAGTTGAACTTCGCGCAAGCCGAGTGAGCGCGAGGGGCGTTTGCTGTCGAGCGGCGCATGTTTCGTTGAGTGCGTGCCGGGCCCGATGGCGCGGATCTCCTAACGCGCCAGGTCGCAATGAATCTGCAGGCTTTCCGTTGCATTGCGGTGAATCTGAAACCCGTGCTGCACCAGCGCGGCCTGGATCTGCGCGAGCGCCGAAGCGCAGCGCCGCACACGGCGCCGCTGCCAGAAAGGCGGCGTGAATACGCCCAGCGGCAACATCCGTATGCGCCGACCGTTCACGCTGAATGAAACGTCGATGTGCGTTCCATCGACATCGTGGCCGTTGCTGCCGAAGATATCGGCCAGCTCGTCGCGGCGGGCAGGATAGAGCAGGCGGAACGCGCCGATTCCCAGTGCGCGAAACCGACGGCGGGCAAAACCGAGCCCGGACGCTCGCGGCTCGTAGCCGCGCGTCAGGATCAGGCTGATCCCGGCGGGCAACCCGGTCTGGATCGCCTGCAGCTTGCCCAGGACATCCGCGTCCACGTGGACGTGTCGCGCGGGCCAGCGCGGCCGGATCTGTACGCCGGCGTGGACACCGGGCGGCAGCGTGAGCAGATTCGAATGCATCGTCAGGCTTTCCATGGGCGCAATGGACTATGAGCGCGGGCCATCGAGAGGCAATACCTCCATTGAGCATGCCGGCGCATGTCGATATCAGCCGGACATGGGTCTACGGGTCGATCGTGCGACGTGCCGGCACGTTTGAAGCGCCGATCGTCCGGAACGAGTCGTCAACCCCTCCAGCGCCAATGCGCTGGCACGCCGGCAAGATCAACCCGCATCAAAGCATTCAATTTTTTAAAATCAATCCGCTCATGTATTGATTCAAGTCGCGAAAATCTTTGACCGTCCAGGCGTGGGGCGGCAGTTTTACACCATTTTCTCGCAACGTTTTCGGAATCAGGTCTCCGTTCGGGCGAAGTATGACTGACGAGACAATGACGCCCGGATAATCGTTGAGTCGTTTCTTGAAGGCGGGCGTCGTCAGATCCGGCGTGGGCGGGTTGCTTTTATTGGCCAATGACCCTGTTCCCCTGGCATCCGCTCCGTGGCACATCGCACATCTCGCCAGAAAGATCTTTTTCCCGTTATCACTATCCGCGAAGGCGGGTGATGTTTGAGCAAGCAATGACATTCCCAACGAAGCGACGAGGAGTAGTTTCATTTTTCTTGGTTTTGTTGTGTGAACCGGTACATGTCTTTGTGGGGCCAATTGCCGCCGAATGGCGAGTTCTTCACTGAGCGCGCCGATATTCACCTGCCGCCGTTTCGCAGATAAGGCACGCCCAACTCCACCCCCTCAAAAAATCGACCGTCCCGAATAAGTCGTCAACCACTCCAGCGCCAGTGTCCCTGCGCTACGTGTATATAAACCGACGCCCCGATGTCGACCAAGCGGGCGAACGTCGCACTCTCTTGGGCGATCGGTTGAATCCGCCGCGAGTACTGGTCATTCGGCAACTTTGGGCGGGTTGCTGTCGGATCGTCAAATCGCTAACATTCCCCGGTGCTCCGGGCGATGGTCATCAACATGATCTCAATTCAACAGTTAGCAACCCTTCCTCCGCAGCTATTGGATTTTGAGCGTGAAGCTGTCGATCAAGGGTTCAACTTTGTCGGCCGTTTGATTCGCGAGTGGCAAGACGGAAGCAACAGGTTCGATAAGCCGGGTGAATGTCTGCTCGCGGTCACTGACAATGGAACTCTTCTGGGGGTTGGCGGCTTGAACGTCGACCCCTATGTCCCGGATGGGTTGACCGGCCGGCTGCGCCGCCTCTATGTGGCGAATGCCTTCCGCCGTCGCGGTATAGGTGAAGCCCTCGTTGCTGCACTGCTTCAGAGAGCAGAGCTGCAATTCCATCAAGTCCGGCTTTCAACGGATACAGAATCTGCAGCTGCCTTCTACTCCCGACTGGGATTTCGTGCAGTTGAAGATGAAACGGCCACCCACGTGAAAATGCTGTGACGAGCATCGGTTATGGATCGATCGCTGCCAAAGGGTTAATTGCCCGCGCAGGGTGCTGGCGCATGCCGAATCGATCTGCAACCATTGTGGGGCATGAGTTGCGCGTGGATTCCGCCACCTCAAAAAATCGACCGTCCAGAATAAGTCGTCAACCACTCCAGCGCCAGCGTCCCCGCCAGCGAGTTCCCGTTCGCATCGAGCCCCGGCGCCCACACGCACACGGCCATCTCGCCTGGCAGCACCGCGACGATCCCGCCGCCGACGCCACTCTTCGCAGGCAACCCGACGCGATACACGAAATCACCCGCCGCGTCGTAGGTGCCACACGTCAGCATCAGCGCCGACAGCCGCTTCGCCGAACTCGAATCGACGATCCGCTCGCCGGTCACCGGCGCGACGCCGCCGTTCGCGAGAAACAGCGCGGCGCGCGCGAGCTCGACGCAGTTCATCGTGATCGCGCACTGGCGGCAATACGCATCGATCACCGTGTCGGGCGGCATCTGCATGTTGCCGAAGCTGGCCATGAAGTGCGCCATCGCGCGATTGCGCTCCGCGTGCTGCAGCTCCGATTGCGCGACGCGCGAATCGTAGTCGATGTCGTTCGCGCCGATCAGCCGCCGCACGAATTCGACGAGCGCCGTCTCGGCTTTCACGAAGCGGCGGCACAGCACGTCGGTGACGACCAGCGCACCGGCGTTGATGAACGGATTGCGCGGCTTGCCGCGCTCGCTCTCGAGCTGGACGAGTGAGTTGAATGCGTTGCCGGACGGCTCGCGGCCGACCCGTTCCCACAAATCGTCGCCCAGCAACTGGAACGCGAGCGTGCACGCGAACAGCTTCGAGATGCTCTGGATCGAGAAGCGCTCATACGCGTCGCCGACCGTGCAAACGTTTCCGTCGAGCGTCACGACGGCCATCCCGAACTTGTCGGCGGGCACTTTCGCGAGCTCGGGAATGTAGTCGGCAACCCGTCCCTGGCCAATCCAGGGGGCGAGTTCGGTGTGGATGCGTTCGAGGATCGTCTGGTAATTCATCAAGTCAGGCGGGTAGGTGAGCGGCCCGGATTCAGGCGAGCCCGTATGGAACCGTCCCGGCGCCGATTCGTCAAGCGCGGACGATATCGCGCCCTTATTTTCAAGACCTCTAAACAGGCAACCGGCGGGCGCAGTATCATGCGGTACGTTTCGGCCAATGGCCGGCGTCCGGCACCGGCCGGCGCCGCCGCGGCTTCCCCGATGACCCGACCGCTGCCCATGTCTTTTCGCATCCTGCTCGTCGAAGACGACACCCGCCTGTCCACGCTGATCGCCGGCTACCTGCGCAAGAACGACTATGAAGTCGACACTGTGCTGCATGGTGACGCCGCGGTGCCGGCGATCCTGTCCATTCGTCCCGATCTCGTCATTCTCGACGTGAACCTGCCGGGCAAGGACGGCTTCGAAATCTGCCGCGAGGCACGCAAGCAATACGACGGCGTGATCATCATGGTGACGGCGCGCGACGAACCGTTCGACGAACTGCTTGGCCTCGAGTTCGGCGCGGACGACTACGTACACAAGCCGGTCGAGCCGCGCATCCTGCTCGCGCGGATCAAGGCCCAACTGCGTCGCGCGCCCGCGCGCGTGACCGAGAGCGCCGCACCGCAGCCCGAGCGCTACGCGTTCGGCAAGTTCTCGATCGACCGCACCGACCGCTCCGTCGTGCTGCCCGACGGCAGCACGCCCGACCTGACGTCGGCCGAGTTCGACCTGTTGTGGGCGCTCGTGTGCCATGCGGGCGAGGTCGTCAGCCGCGACGACCTGATGCTGCAGTTGCGCGGCGTCGAGTTCGACGGCCTGGACCGTACGATCGACGGGCGCATCTCGAAGCTGCGCCGCAAGCTGCGTGACGACGCGAGCAACCCGCAACGGATCAAGACGATCCGCAGCAAGGGCTATCAATTCAGCAAGCACGCGTGGGAATGACGCGACGTTCGTACGACGCCGTCACGTTCCGCGCGGGCCTTTCACCCGCCGGCCGGGAGCCGAGATGATCCGACGAACCCGTTCGCACCCCGATGCACCGCCGCTGCCGACGCTGCGCTACGTCAAATGGCGCTGGCTGCATTTCCGTCGCGCGTGGACCGATACGCGCGCCGACCGCATCCCGAGCTGGTCGCGTCTTTACGTGCGCACCTACCTGCATCTGCTCGGCCTCGTGCTGCTGACCGCGCTCGTGCCGGCGCTCGCGCTGTGCGTCGAATTGTCGCCGCAGGTCGTGTGGCATGCGTTCGACTCGCTGCCCGGCGACATCTGGATCGTGCTCGTATTCGTGTTCGCCGCGCCCGCGCTCGCCGCGTACCGGTGGATGCGGCCGGTGTGGTCGGATCTCGTGATGGTGCGCGAGCGCGCGATCGACTTTACGGGCGGGCGCTTCAACACGCGCGCGCGCGAATCGCACAGCGTGATCATCGGCCCGCTCGCGCGGACGCTGAATGCGCTCGCGATGCGCATGGAACGGCTGATCGCCGCGCAGCGCGACCTGACGAACGGCATTTCGCACGAGCTGCGCACGCCGCTCGCACGCGTGCGTTTCGCACTCGAAATGCTGCGCGAGCCGGGTTCGGCGGCCGAATACCAGGCGGCGCTCGAGAGCATCGCGCAGGACGTGACCGAGCTCGAGGAACTGATCGACATGAGCCTCACGTTTGCACGGCTCGAATACAGCTCGCTGCAGTCGAACCTGGAGATGACGGCCCCCGTTGCGTGGTTCGAGCATCAGGTCAGCGATGCGCAGCTGCTGTATCCGGAGCGCGCGATCGAGTCGCGCATCGCGATCGCATCCGACCTGCGCGTGAAGATGGACCGGCGGCTGATGTCGTATGCGATGCGCAACCTGTTGCGCAACGCGAGCAAGTACGCGAAGTCGCAGATCGTCGTCGGGATCTCGCTCGTGCACGGCAATATCGGGATCTTCGTCGAGGACGATGGCCCCGGCGTGCCGGAGAGCGAACGCGAGCGGATCTTCGACGCATTCGTGCGCCTCGACCGCCGCACCGGCGGCTATGGCCTCGGCCTGTCGATCACGCGGCAGGTGCTCCATGCGCACAACGGCCGGATCGCGGTCGTCGATCCGGTCGAGCTCGGCGGCGCGCGCTTCGAGATCAGCTGGCCGGTCTAGCGATACGCCGCACGGGCCCTCGGCCTCGACAGAAACAGCAGCACGACAGCACCACAGCACCACAGCACGACCGCCGCGCGCGCCGGATTCGAGCGCGTCGCCGGCCTTTCCCGCCGCACCTTTCCCGTATCGACACCTTCCCGCACCGCAATCGCGTGACGATTCGTTTGGCGTGCGCGCACGCTTTGCATTACGATTGCAATTGCAACTATATGGGCCGGCCGAGCCATGACAGCGGAGGCGGGCGGCCCGCGACGCAGCAGTGGAGCCGGGGCCGCCACGATGGCCGCCCCCTTGTTCATGCATTCCTGTCCGGGTCAAACCTCATGCGGCTTTTGAACATCGTGTCTTCTCCCCGCGGCGCCAGGTCGGCTTCGATCGCGGTCGCCCGTGCCTTTGTCGATGCGTACCGGGAGACGGGCGCAACGATCGACGTCGATACGCTGAATGTCTGGGAGGAGGACTTGCCGGACTTCGACAGCGACGCGATCGGCGCCAAGTACAAGGGCGTCGCAAACGCGCCGATGGATGAGGCGGAGCAGTCGATCTGGCGGCGAATCCAGTCGCTCGTGAAGCGCTTTCAGGACGCGGACCGGATCGTCGTGGGCGTGCCGATGTGGAATTTCGGCTATCCATACAAGCTCAAGCAACTGATCGATCTCGTCAGCCAGCGGAACATGCTGTTTACGTTCGACGGCAACGCGTACGCGCCGCTGCTGGACATTCCGCGCGCGCTGGTGATCCATGTTCGCGGGCAAAGCCGGGAACCCGGCGCGGGTGCCGACAATCCCGGGTTCCGGCATCAGGCCGACTACATCGAATTCTGGTTGAGGTTCATCGGCGTGAGTGAGGTCAGGAGCCTGACCGTCGAACACACGTGGGGTGCGCGGGCGAGCGACAGCATCGAACGGGCGCAAGCCCGCGCGGTTGCGATGGCCGCGGAGTTCTGACCCGGGCGCGCGGCGCGATGGAGACGCGGATGCCGCCGAAGCGGCATCCGCGCAGGCTCAGTACGTGCGGCCGAGTTGCAGGTAGAAGTTGCGACGGCCGCCGGGCGCGAGCGCCACGCCGATGTACACGGGCCCGAACGCGGTCGACAGGCTCGTGAAGAACGTATAGCTCTGCTTGAGCGCGCCGCCGCCGACCTGCTGGCCGCTCGACCAGACGTTGCCGACTTCCGCGCTGGCGCCCACCGACAGCGCCTTGATCGGCGATGCGTTGAACGTCATCAGCTGGTTCATGTAGGTCACCTGCGCATACGCGAGCTCGTTGCCGTTCAACTGGTCGGCCGCATACGCGGACAGATGCTGGAAGCCGCCGAGCGTGAAGTTGAACGCGTTGATCAGGTTGGTGCCGCCGATGCTCTTGCCGCCTTCGATCGTCGCGCTGACGCTGTGCCGGCCGAACTGCTGCGCCACCATCGCCTTGCCGTAGATCTCGGTGTAGGGCGCGTTGTTGATGCTGTCATCGAATTCCTGCGCCGAGCCTCCGTTGCGCGACACCAGCGAGCGTTCGACGCGCAGCTCGGTGAAATAGCCCTTGCGCGGGAACAGCGGATCGTCGAGCTGGTCGATGACGAGCCGCGCGCGCGCGGTCAGCGCCTGCGACGTGAAGCTCGGCCACAGCAGCGTCTGGCCGCTGCCGTCGTCGAACGGCACGTTGTAGGTCGGCGAGCCGTGCCCGGTCACGTAACCGAGGCCGATCCGGAAATCGCCGAGCCGCCCGATCGGCAGGCCGAAGTCGAGCCCCGCGCGCGCGGTCTGCATCAGGTACTGCGTGATCTTCACGTCGCCGGTGTCGTCGTACAGGTTCGCGTAGCGGCGCTGGTATTCCGCGTAGGGCGACAGATAGACGCCGTAGGCCATCGACAGCGGCTGGCGGAACTCGATGCGCGCCGATTGCAGGTCGCTGCCGATCGTCGTGTCCGCGCGGAATTCGAGCCCCGATTCGGTGAGCCATGGCCGCCGGTAGCCGACGTGCAGGCGGAAGCCGCCCTCGTCGGTGGAACTGCTCGACATGCCGAGCCCGAACAGCAGGAAGTTCGGCCCCCAGTATTTCTCGCGCGCATCGATCTCGAGCACGTTTTCGTCGCCGTGGCTCACGATCTGCTGCGTGACGCTCTCGAAGTTGCCGCCCGTCGTGAGCCCGAGCAGATCCTGGCTGACGGTATCCGGATCGTAGGTGTCGCCGGGCTTCACGTGCAGCGCGTTGCTGACGACCTGCTTCGGCACGCCGCCGGTGGTCTTGATGTCGATGCGCGTGATCCGGATCGGCGGTGGCAGCGGCTGCGCGTGCGCCGATCGGTAGGCCGCGTACTGTTCCGGCGTGAGCGCGAAGCGCTTCAGCTTCGGCAGCGCCGCGGTCGCGGCGGCAGCTCCCGCGGCGATCGCCTGCTTCGCGTTCTGGAAATCGGTGAACGCGAGCGCGCCGAGGTCCGGCGTGAGCAGCACGTCCTGCGCGTCGAGCTGCTTGCGCTGCGCGGTCACGTTCTGGCGGATCAGGATGCCGACCATCTGCTGCATCACGTCGGCGGGCGACGCGAGCGCGTCGAGCGGACGCAGTTGCGAGCCGATGTCGACCGCGATCACGACGTTCGCGCCCATCTGCCGTGCGGTGTCGACGGGCAGGTTGCTGACGAGCCCGCCGTCCACGAGCGCACGCCCGTTGATCTCGGCCGGCGCGAACAGGCCCGGCATCGCCATGCTCGCGCGGATCGCGAGCGGCAGCGAACCGTGGTCGAGCACCACCATCTGGCCCGTCTGCAGGTCGGTCGCGACCGCGCGGTACGGGATCGGCAGGCGGTCGAACGGCTGGTTGGTCGGCACGGCGGCCGTCCAGTTCGCGAGCAGCGCCTGCAGCCGGTTGCCCTGCACGAGGCCGACCGGCGCCTTCACGCCTTTCTTGCCGAAGCCGAGCGTCAGCCCGTTGATGTACAGGCGCTCGTCCTCCCGGCTGGTTTGCGGCAGGTCCGCGCGCTCCGTCACGTCGAACGCGATGTCCGCGAGGTTGACCTCCGACAGCCGCTTCTGCATCTCGCCGGCGGCCATGCCGCTCGCATACAGGCCGCCGACCACGGCGCCCATGCTGGTGCCCGCGATGCAGTCGATCGGGATGCGGTTGTCCTCCAGCACCTTCAGGACCCCGAGGTGTGCGTAGCCGCGCGCGCCGA
>NZ_JAAGPB010000179.1:0-239 GCF_017104585.1 Burkholderia sp. Ac-20392 | reverse complement strand
GTCATTAAAAAAAAAAAAAAAAAATATATTTATTGACGTCTACGCATGAAAAGTGTAATGAAAGCTGGTCATATTGGTTACATGCTTCTCGACTTATTGATACTATCAGTTCACTGACACTCGTACATCTTATTAGTACTTGTTTGTTCCATGGCTTACTGTCGCTTGCGCTCTCTAGCGCGATTGCGTGTTAGTGACTCGTTCAGTTCACTCAATGTGAGTCCTTATGTGTACATAGA
>NZ_JAAGPB010000178.1:0-15857 GCF_017104585.1 Burkholderia sp. Ac-20392 | reverse complement strand
CGCACATGCGGGCTGGCGCGGGTTGGCGGCCGGCATCGTCGAGCAGACCGCTGCGCGTGTCGCGGAACTCGCGGGCGGTGCGACGGACGCGCTTCATGCGTACCTCGGGCCGGCGATCGGCCCGCAGGCGTTCGAAGTCGGCGCCGACGTGCGCGACGCGTTTCTCGACACGGCCCCGCAGTCGGAGCATGATGAAACCCGGCTGGCGTTCGTCGCGATCGATGGTGCGCCGGGCAAGTTTCTTGCGAATCTCTATGCGCTTGCGCGCCTGCGCCTCGCGCGTGCGGGCGTCGCGCACGTGAGCGGCGGGACGGCCTGTACGGTCACCGAACAGGATCGCTTCTATTCGTACCGGCGCGATCGCGTGACAGGCCGCATGGCGGCAGCGATCTGGCTGGCCGATTGACGAGATGCGCATGCACGCAGGATTTGCTGCGCCGCAAAATCGGGTTATCTCGATATTTTGGCGACCATGCCGCGCTGCATGCGCGATTGAATGAAAAATCCCGCAGTCAAGTCAATCAAAATGTTTTATGTTTCGCCGGAACCCTTGTCCCGTCTGTTGTGCGAGGATTATCTCCGTACGGAAATGTTCAGCGGTTTGACATGGCGCTTCACATGGGGAAAACGATAATGATAAAAATACCGCACTGCGGCAGAATCTGGAGACGCCTCTCCAGAGCATGACGGCCCGGCTCGCAGCCGGCATGCCGCGCGCGAGCAGGATTTCACGATAGACGCTCACGAATCACCGGTAAGGCAGGTAATGACAGCATCGAAAAAATCGTCGACGTCCGCTCAGGCGGGCACTTCCACGGGCAGCATTGGTTTCGATCCGGCCGCCCAGCCGATGCAGCAGATGTTCGAGTCGTGGTTGAACGCGTGGCGCGGTTTTGCAGATCCGGCACGCGCCGCGACTGCGTCGGCCACCGTGAATCCGTTCGCGACATTCCAGTTTCCGACATCGTTTCCGTTCCAGATGCCGTCGATGCCCGATTTCGGGGCGATGGCGTCGCCGTTTGCCGGGTTGAAGCTGCCGGCCGCCGCGATTCCGCCCGAGCGGCTGCAGGCGCTGCAGGCCGATTACGCGCGCGATTGCATGGCGCTGATGCAGCAGGCCGCCGCCGCGAAGCTCGAATCGCCCGAACTGAAGGACCGCCGTTTCAGCGGCGATGCGTGGAAGGCGTCGCCGGCGCATGCGTTCGCGGCGGCCTGGTATCTGCTCAACGCGCGCTACCTGCAGGAACTGGCCGACTCGCTGCAGACCGATCCGAAGACGCGCGAGCGCATTCGTTTCACGGTCCAGCAGTGGACGGCCGCGGCCGCGCCGAGCAACTTCCTCGCACTCAATCCCGACGCACAGAAATCGATCCTCGAAACGCAGGGCGAAAGCCTGCGGCAAGGGATGATGAACCTGCTCGGCGACATGCAGCGCGGCAAGATTTCGCAGACCGACGAATCGCAGTTCGTGGTCGGCAAGAACCTCGGGTGTACTGAAGGCGCGGTGGTCTATGAGAACGACCTGATCCAGCTGATCCAGTACACGCCGAAGACCGACAAGGTGTTCGAGCGGCCGCTGCTGATCGTGCCGCCTTGCATCAACAAGTTCTACATCCTCGACCTGCAGCCCGAGAATTCGCTCGTCGCGCATGCGCTGTCGAACGGCCATCAGGTGTTCCTCGTATCGTGGCGCAACGCGGACGCATCGGTCGCGCACAAGACGTGGGACGACTACATGAACGAAGGGCTGCTCGCGGCGATCGACGCCGTGCAGCAGGTCAGTGGCCGCGAACAGATCAACACGCTCGGCTTCTGCGTCGGCGGCACGATGCTCGCGACCGCGCTCGCGGTGCTGGCCGCGCGCGGCGAACATCCGGCCGCGTCGATGACGCTGCTCACCGCGATGCTCGACTTCACCGATACCGGCATTCTCGACGTGTTCGTCGACGAGGCGCACGTGCAGATGCGCGAGCAGACCATCGGCGGCAAGAACGGCACGCAGCCGGGGCTGATGCGCGGCGTCGAATTCGCGAACACGTTCTCGTTCCTGCGGCCGAACGACCTCGTGTGGAACTACGTCGTCGACAACTACCTGAAGGGCCGCACGCCGGCGCCGTTCGACCTGCTGTACTGGAACAGCGATTCGACGAGCCTGCCGGGCCCGATGTACGCGTGGTACCTGCGCAATACCTATCTTGAGAACAAGCTGCGCGAACCGGGCGCGCTGACCGTGTGCGGCGAATCGGTCGACCTGACGCTGATCGATGTGCCGACCTTCATCTACGGCTCGCGCGAGGATCACATCGTGCCGTGGCAGACGGCCTACGCGTCGACGTCGATCCTGTCGGGCCCGCTGAAGTTCGTGCTCGGCGCGTCGGGACACATCGCGGGCGTGATCAATCCGCCGGCGAAGAAGAAGCGCAGCTACTGGGTCAACGACAGCGACCTGCCCGAATCGGCGGACGACTGGTTCGCCGGTGCAACCGAGCAACCGGGCAGCTGGTGGACGACCTGGGTCGAATGGCTCGACCAGTACGGCGGCCGCAAGGTGGAGCCGCCCGTCCAGCCCGGTACCGCGCAGTTCCCGGTGATCGAGCCGGCGCCGGGCCGCTACGTGTTGCAGCGCGATTGACGAAAACCGGGCAGCGGCGCAGGCTGTCCGGTGCACCGCAGTTTTTTTAACAGGGCCGGTAGCGATGCGCCGTGTCGTGCGGGCCTGGAGGAAAGGGAAATGACGGACGTAGTGATCGTATCGGCCGCGCGGACCGCGGTCGGCAAATTCGGCGGTTCGCTTGCGAAGATTGCGGCGCCCGAGCTGGGCGCGACGGTGATCCGCGCGGTGCTGGAGCGTGCGGGCGTGAAGCCCGAGCAGGTGAGCGAAGTGATCATGGGCCAGGTGCTGACGGCCGGCTCCGGGCAGAACCCGGCGCGCCAGTCGCTGATCAAGGCCGGGCTGCCGACGGCAGTGCCGGGGATGACGATCAACAAGGTGTGCGGCTCGGGCCTGAAGGCCGTGATGCTGGCGGCGAACGCGATCGTCGCGGGCGATGCCGAGATCGTGATCGCGGGCGGCCAGGAGAACATGAGCGCGTCGCCGCACGTGCTGCCGGGCTCGCGCGACGGGTTCCGGATGGGCGACGCGAAGCTGGTCGACACGATGATCGTCGACGGCCTGTGGGACGTGTACAACCAGTACCACATGGGCATCACGGCGGAGAACGTCGCGAAGGAATACGGGATCACGCGCGAAGAGCAGGACGCCTTCGCGGCGCTGTCGCAGAACAAGGCGGAAGCCGCGCAGAAGGCCGGTCGCTTCGACGACGAGATCGTGCCGGTGGCGATTCCGCAACGCAAGGGCGAGCCGCTGCAGTTCGCCACCGATGAATTCGTGCGTCACGGCGTGACGGCGGAATCGCTGTCCGGGCTGAAGCCGGCGTTCTCGAAGGATGGCTCGGTGACGGCGGCGAACGCGTCGGGGCTGAACGACGGCGCGGCGGCGGTGCTGGTGATGTCGGCGCAGAAGGCGGCGGCACTGGGCCTGACGCCGCTGGCGCGGATCAAGGCGTACGCGAACGCGGGCGTGGATCCGAGCGTGATGGGCATGGGCCCGGTGCCGGCCTCGCGCCGGTGCCTGGAGCGCGCGGGCTGGACGCCGGGCGACCTGGACCTGATGGAGATCAACGAAGCGTTCGCGGCGCAGGCGCTGGCGGTGCACAAGCAGATGGGCTGGGACACGTCGAAGGTGAACGTGAACGGCGGGGCGATCGCGATCGGCCACCCGATCGGCGCGTCGGGCTGCCGGATCCTGGTGACGCTGCTGCACGAGATGGCCAAGCGCGATGCGAAGCGCGGGCTGGCGTCGCTGTGCATCGGCGGCGGGATGGGCGTCGCACTCGCGGTCGAGCGTCCGTAACCGGACGACCACAACCGGCCGTTCGCGACCAGCGAACCGAATCCGTGTGCCGGCCGATTGCGGCTTCGGCCGGCGTCACGTGAAGTCAGAGGGGGCCTCCGGCAGCTCTCGAAACCAAAAAATGGAGTGAGATTTATGTCTCAGCGAATTGCGTACGTAACGGGCGGGATGGGCGGCATCGGCACCAGCATCTGCCAGCGCCTGTTGAAAGACGGCTTCAAGGTGGTCGCAGGTTGCGGCCCGAACTCGCCGCGCCGTGTGAAATGGCTCGAGGACCAGAAGGCGCTCGGGTACGATTTCATCGCGTCGGAAGGCAACGTCGGCGACTGGGACTCGACCAAGGAAGCGTTCGACAAGGTCAAGGCTGAAGTCGGCGAGATCGACGTGCTGGTCAACAATGCGGGCATCACGCGCGACGTCGTGTTCCGCAAGATGACGCACGAAGACTGGACCGCCGTGATCGACACCAACCTGACGAGCCTGTTCAACGTGACGAAGCAGGTGATCGACGGCATGGTCGAACGCGGCTGGGGCCGGATCGTCAACATTTCGTCGGTGAACGGCCAGAAGGGGCAGTTCGGTCAGACCAACTATTCGACCGCGAAGGCCGGCATCCACGGCTTCACGATGTCGCTCGCACAGGAAGTCGCGACGAAGGGCGTGACGGTCAACACCGTGTCGCCGGGCTACATCGGCACCGACATGGTGAAGGCGATTCGCCCGGACGTGCTCGAGAAGATCGTCGCGACGATCCCGGTGCGCCGTCTTGGCGGGCCGGAGGAAATCGGTTCGATCGTCGCGTGGCTTGCGTCGAACGATTCCGGTTTCGCGACGGGCGCCGACTTCTCGCTGAACGGCGGCCTGCACATGGGCTGAGCGTCCGCGCTGCGCGGGCCGGGTGGCCGCGCAGCCGGGCGTTTTCCGAAGGCCCCCGCCTCCCGGATTCGGGCGGCGGGGATTCGTCACTTCCGCTACGCTGCACTCAAAGGCGTTACATGACTACTACAAAGAAGACGGCCGAACGGCTCATCAAGAAGTACCCGAACCGTCGGCTCTACGATACCGAGACAAGCACGTACATTACGCTGACCGACGTGAAGCAGCTCGTGCTGGAGCAGGAGGACTTCAAGGTCGTCGATGCGAAATCCAACGAAGACCTGACGCGCAGCATCCTCCTGCAGATCATCCTCGAAGAGGAAAGCGGCGGCGTGCCGATGTTCTCGTCGTCGATGCTGTCGCAGATCATCCGTTTCTACGGGCATGCGATGCAGGGCATGATGGGCACGTACCTGGAAAAGAACATCCAGGCGTTCATCGACATCCAGAACAAGCTCGCGGATCAGTCGAAGAACCTGTACGAAGGCAATGCGATGAATCCGGAAGTCTGGTCGCAGTTCATGAACATGCAGGCGCCGATGATGCAGGGGATGATGACCAGCTACATCGAGCAGTCGAAGAACATGTTCGTGCAGATGCAGGAGCAGATGCAGAACCAGGCGAAGTCGATGTTCAGCACGTTCCCGTTCAAGCAACCGGGCGCGTCGGAGCCGGAAAAGAAGTAACGGTTTCGCGGCGGGCCGACCGCGGCGGGCAACCCGTCGGGCGTCGGTGCCGCGAAGCAACGCGGTGCGGGTCGGCCGATCGTGCATTCGGGCGCGACGATGTGCGGCCGCCGCCTGCCGGACCCTCTCGCCGACGGTCGTTCATGACCGTCGGCACCGAATGCGCGTGCCGGGCTCGGGCGCGCATGATCGTCGTCCAGTCGATCGAGATCCAGTCACCTGCGAAGGAACACCGGGGCGTGCCGCGCCTGATGGTGCGCGTTCGTGCAGGCACGCGTACCATGAGCGGCGCTGCGCGGTGTGGCGTGGAAGCTGCCTTCGGCGGAATACGACACCGGCGCCCGGGCACGACAGGCCGTGATGGGTGATGCCGCATCGAGGCAGTGCGACCAAGAAAAAACCGACTGAGAGAAAGCATGCGTGGGATTCGAATGGCATCGGCCGGCCGGCTGGCTGGTTTTGCTTCGATGGTCTTGATGGGCGTTGGCGTGGCGGGTCCTGCCTTTGCGATGGATTGCGCGAAAGCCATGCAGCCGATCGAGAAGCGCATCTGTGCGAGCTCCGTGCTGCGCGCAGCCGACACACGGATGAATTCGGCGTACACGGGTGCACTGAAGGCCGCACCGGACACGGCTATCCGCGACATGCTGGTGCGCAGCCAGCGCCGCTGGATCGACGCGCGCAACAACCGTCTCGCCGCCGATTACGAAGGCCGTCCGCTCGCCGTCGACGAAGTGCGCAAGGCAATCGATCGACGCACCGCCGTGCTGGCCGATCAATCGAACAAAGGGTTGATCGCGCGGGCGCAGGCCGAGCGTCAGTGGCTCGCGAAATACACGGGCGGCCCGCTCACCGGTTTCGATGCAAACTGCGACTTCATTCCCGACGATGCGACCGGCGCGCACGTTTCCTATGCGTGTTTCGGCGCGGTCCATGTGCAGCATCGTGCGCGGGTCTGCAGCCAGAGCGAGGACTGGGCGACCGGTGCGGTTTATCAGTACCGGTCGGTGAGCACGGCCGACGGCGGGAAGGTGCGGCCCGTGGCGTTCTGCGAAGCGCAGGCGCATGGGAGTGCCTGCGACAACGGCGGAAAGCAATCGGCGTGGATGCGTGCGGGGACGTCCGGTGACGATAACCGCGCATCGGCGCCGGTTGCCGGGTTGCCGCAACTCGATGCGGAAATGTGGCCGATCGGCGATGGCGACGATGCTTTGTGGTTCGATCGGTGCCTGAAGGCGTCGGTGTTTCCGGACATGCGGTGAAGTGCCGTGTCCAGCGTTTCATCAAGGCCCGCCTCGGCGGGCTTTTTGTTTCGTCGGCACACCTCAAGTGCCTTGGATGTCGATCGATTGATCGTGTCGATGCCGGACGCGAGAGGGTGAGACGATTCGCGGTAATGGGCGGCAGGCAACCGCACAGCGGTGAAGCGGGGCGGACGGTTTAGTCGGAATCCCGCAACTTCCGAATGTGACTCATGGGAAACAACTCGCTGCGCGTCGTCGTGATCGGCGGTGGCATTATCGGTGCATCCACCGCATGGCATCTTGCGCGCTCGGGCGCACAGGTCACGCTGCTGGAACAGCAGGCGGTACCCGCCGGCGGCGCGACTCACTGGTCGTTCGGCTGGGTGGGTACCGGCAGCGCGCTTCCTTCTGAAAACCCGTCCGGGTTCTCTCGCACGCTCGACGCGCTCCCGGAGTTCGCGAGGCTCGAGCGTGAACTGGGCTCGTTGCCGGTGACGACGCGCGGGGCACTCGTCTGGCTGGACTCGGATGCGCAGACCGCTGCCCTGATCGACGAGCAGCGTGCGGCGGGCGTGCGAATGGAAGCGTTGGGGCGTCGAGAGGTGGCCCGGATGGAGCCGCGTCTTGCCCGGCTTCCCGAGTTGATCGCGTGGGCGCCGGACGATTTCGTGGTCGAGCCGATCGACCTGACGCATCGGTTGCTGGCCGGTGCAAAAGCGGCCGGCGCGGAGATCCGGTGCGGTTGCGCGGTCGAAGCGGTGGAAACGCGCAATGGGCACGCTGTCGGTGTACATGCCGCGCACGGGCATGTGCCGGCGGATGTGGTCGTCCTGGCGAACGCTGCTTCTGCGGTTGCGCTCGCCGCGGGCCTGGGTGTGTCGTTGCCGGTTCGTGAGAAGCCGGCCGTGTTGATGCGGTTTGCTGCCGAGCCGGGTCTCATCAGCCATTTGCTCTATGGGCAGGATCTTGAAGTGCGGATCGGCCCATCGGGCAGCCTGCTGTCAGCCGCGGATCCTCCGGAAGAGGGCGACAGCGGGCTTGCCGCGCTTGCTGCGCGTACGGCCTCGGACATTTCGGCGCTGTTTGCCGAGCCGCCGACCCTTACGCTGCTCGCCGCGAAATCGGCGCTTAGGCCGATGACGAACGACGGGGTGCCGATCAACGGCTTCCTGGCGGGAGTTGCCGGTGTCTATGCCGTCGTCGGCCATCCTGGCGTGATTCTGGCACCTCAGCTTGGCCGATTGGCCGCGAGCGCGATCATGGGCGCGTAACGCGGCTCATCGTGCGTCAGTGCGTCTGATCGAAATCCTGCTCGCCGTCCGGCGGAGGAAGGTCGAGCACGAGCTTGACGGCGCTGTAGTTGGCCTTGAGCGAAAACACGCGGCCGATCACGAAAAACGTCTGGCGCGAATTCTCGAGTTCGACGAAATCGCCCGGCTGCGGCACGTGCGCGCCCTGGTCATACGAAAAGCTGGTGCTGGTTTGCTCGCCGATGGCTTCGGCTGCGTGTTCGGTGAATTCGATCGTGATGTGGGTGGTCATGCGAACCCCGTTGGGTCGATTGAAAGGGATGGACGCCTGGATTTTCGCATAGCGGGCAGCGGCGCCGGGGCGATTCTTGCTGGTTGACGGGCGTCGGGGACAGAGCGCAACGCGGCTGCGCGAGAAATCAAGGGGCATATCAAATCCGGCTCGGCAGCAGGCCCGGAACGCGCCGGGCATTCGAGCGGGTGACGCGCATCGTCGTCAACCGCTCGTTTTTGGATCGCCGGACACTAAATCGCTGTAAACTCACGCTTTTGCTGCCACGCCCCCACAATCCAGATGTCCCAATCCCCCAAAGTAGGGTTCGTATCCCTCGGGTGCCCGAAGGCGCTCGTCGACTCCGAACAGATCATCACGCAACTGCGCGCCGAAGGTTATGAAATCTCCGGCACCTACGACGGCGCCGACCTCGTCGTCGTGAACACCTGCGGCTTCATCGACGAAGCCGTGCAGGAAAGTCTCGACGCGATCGGCGAAGCGCTGACCGAGAACGGCAAGGTGATCGTCACCGGCTGTCTCGGCGCCAAGTCGAGCGCCAGCGGCTCGAACCTGATCGAGGAAGTCCACCCGAAGGTGCTCGCCGTCACCGGCCCGCATGCAGTGGGCGAAGTGATGCAGGCCGTGCATTCGCACCTGCCGAAGCCGCATGACCCGTTCACCGATCTCGTGCCCGCCGCCGGCATCAAGCTCACGCCGCGCCACTACGCATACCTGAAGATCTCCGAAGGCTGCAACCACCGCTGCACGTTCTGCATCATCCCGTCGATGCGCGGCGACCTCGTGTCGCGTCCGGTCGCCGAAGTGATGCTGGAAGCCGAGAACCTGTTCAAGTCGGGCGTGAAGGAACTGCTCGTGATCTCGCAGGACACGAGCGCGTACGGCGTCGACGTGAAGTACCGCACGGGCTTCTGGAACGGCAAGCCGATCAAGACGCGCATGACCGACCTGGTCGCCGCGCTCGGCGAACTCGCCGCGCAGTACGGCGCATGGGTGCGCCTGCATTACGTGTATCCGTATCCGAGCGTCGACGAAGTGATTCCGCTGATGGCCGAAGGCCCGTTCAAGGGCCACGTGCTGCCGTATCTTGACGTGCCGTTCCAGCACGCGCATCCGGAAGTGCTGAAGCGCATGAAGCGTCCGGCGAACGCCGAGAAGGTGCTCGAGCGCGTGCAGAAGTGGCGCGAGATCTGCCCGGACCTGACGATCCGCAGCACGTTCATCGCGGGCTTCCCCGGCGAGACGGAGGAGCAGTTCGAAACGCTGCTCGACTTCATCCGCGAAGCGGAACTCGATCGCGTCGGCTGCTTCGCGTATTCGCCGGTCGAAGGCGCGACCGCGAACGAACTCGACGGCGCGCTGCCGGATGACGTACGCGAGGAACGCCGCGCACGCTTCATGGAAGTGGCCGAGGAAGTGTCGGCGAACCGCATCCAGCGCAAGGTCGGCAAGACCCTCAAGGTGCTGATCGACGAAGTCAGCGCGGAAGGCGGGATCGGCCGTACGGCGGCCGATGCGCCGGAGATCGACGGCGTCGTCTATGTCGAGCCGGCGGCGAAGGCATCGAAGCGCTACAAGGTCGGCGATTTCGTGTCCGTGAAGATCACGGGCGCCGACGGCCACGATCTGTGGGGCGAGGTGTAAGCGATGACCGCGGCATTTCCGGAGATCCTCGCGCTCGGCGAGGCGATGATCGAATTCAACCAGTCGCAGCCGGGCCGGCCTGAATTCCTGCAGGGCTTCGGCGGCGACACGTCGAACTTCTGCATCGCCGCGGCGCGCCAGGGCGCGTCGACGGGCTTCGTGTCGGCGATTGGCGACGATCCGTTCGGCCGTCTGCTGGCCGACATGTGGCATACGGAGCAGGTCGACACGACGTACGTGCGGGTCGACCGCACCGCGCCGACCGGCGTGTATTTCGTCACGCACGGCGCTGACGGTCACCAGTTCGACTACCTGCGTGCAGGCTCGGCTGCGAGCCGCTATGCGGTGGGCGACCTGCCGCTCGACGCGCTGGCCGCCGCGAAGGCCGTGCACCTGTCGGGCATCAGCCTCGCGATCAGCACGGCTGCGTGCGATGCCGCGTTCGCGGGAATCGACCATGCGCGCCGCCACGGCGCGAAGGTCAGCTTCGACACGAACCTGCGCCTGAAGCTGTGGCCGCTGCCGCGCGCCCGCGCGGTGATGCGCGAGGCACTGCGCCAGACGGACATCTGCCTGCCCAGCTGGGACGACGTGACGGCACTCACGGGCGCGAACGATCGCGACGCGATCGTCGACGCGATGCTCGAACACGGGCCGCAGGTCGTCGCGCTGAAGCTCGGCAAGGAAGGCGCTTACGTGGCGACCCCGAACGAGCGGCGTGTCGTGCCGGGCTTCACGGTTAACGCCGTCGACGCGACGGGCGCGGGCGACTGCTTTGGCGGCGCCTTCGTCGCGCGGATCGTCGCGGGCGACGATCCGTTCGCGGCGGCGCGTTACGCGAACGCCGCGGCGGCCCTGTCGACGACGGGCTACGGCGCGGTCGCGCCGATTCCGCACCGCGATGCGGTGGAGCGCCTGATGCAAGGCTGACGCGGCATGCGCACGCCGGCCACGGCACCGCACGAACGATTCATTCGATCAGCAGGATGAGGAGGCGACATGCAACGTGAAGTGGTGGTGGTGAGCGGCGTGCGTACCGCGATCGGCGATTTCGGCGGCAGCCTGAAGGATATTGCACCGACCGCGCTCGGCGCGCAGGTCGTGCGCGAAGTGCTGCAGCGTGCGCAGGTGTCGGGCGACGAGGTCGGCCATGTGGTGTTCGGCAACGTCGTGCACACGGAGCCGAAGGACATGTATCTCGCGCGCGTCGCCGCGATCGACGGCGGCGTCGCGCAACATGCGCCGGCGCTCACGGTCAACCGGCTGTGCGGTTCGGGGCTGCAGGCGATCGTGTCGGCCGCGCAGGGCGTGCTGCTCGGCGATGCGGACATCGCGATCGCGGGCGGCGCGGAGAACATGAGCCGCGCGCCGTATTCGATCCCGGCCGCCCGCTTCGGGCAGCGCATGGGTGACATGCGCGCAGTCGACATGATGGTCGGCGCGCTGAACGATCCGTTCCAGACGATCCACATGGGCGTGACGGCCGAGAACGTCGCGGCGAAGTACGGCATTTCACGCGACGCGCAGGATGCGCTCGCGCTCGAATCGCATCGCCGCGCGTCGCATGCGGCGAAGGCCGGCTACTTCAAGGACCAGATCCTGCCGGTCGAGCTGATCGGCTCGAAGAAGGGCACGCCGGTGGTGTTCGATCACGACGAGCACGTGCGCCACGATGCGAGCCTGGAGGATTTCTCGAAGCTGCGGCCCGTATTCGTGAAGGAGAACGGCACGGTGACGGCCGGCAACGCGTCGGGCATCAACGATGCGGCTGCCGCCGTGTTGCTGATGGAGCGCAGCGTTGCCGAGCAGCGCGGCGTGCAGCCGCTCGCGCGCCTCGTTGCGTATGCGCACGCGGGCGTCGATCCGGCCTACATGGGGATCGGCCCCGTGCCCGCCACGCAGAAAGTGCTCGCGCGTGCGGGGCTGACGGTTGCCGATCTCGACGTGATCGAGGCGAACGAGGCGTTCGCCGCGCAGGCATGCGCGGTGACGCAGGAACTGGGTCTCGACCCGGCAAAGGTGAATCCGAACGGGTCCGGTATTTCGCTCGGCCACCCGATCGGCGCGACGGGCGCACTGATCACCGTCAAGGCGCTGTACGAGCTGCAGCGCGTCGGCGGCCGATATGCGCTCGTGACGATGTGCATTGGCGGCGGGCAGGGCATCGCCGCGATTTTCGAGCGAATCTGAAGCAAGGAGCAACACAAGGTGGGTCGATATTCGCAATGGCAACGGGCGCTCGTCGTCGCGGGCGCGCTGGCGGCGGGCATGGCGATGCCGGGCGTGGTCGCGGCGCAGGCCGCCGCGCCGGGTGTGCAGCAGGATGAACCGGCAATGGCGCGGCCGCTGAAGCCGAATCCCGAGTTTGCCCGCCTGCCGCGCTACGAAGGCACGCTCGGCGACCGGCCGATCGTCGTGCATCTCGGCCCGAAGACGGACGAGGAAGGCGTGCACGGCGAATACCAGTTCGCCGATACGGGCGAGGTCGTGCTGCTCGCGGGCGATCGCGACGGCGACACGCTCGAGATCGAGGAATCGAACGACGGCACGAACATCACGGGCGTGTGGATCGGCCGCTTCGACGCGACGGGCGACCTGAAGGCCGACCGGATGAATTCGGACGAGTCGGATCCGCAGCCCGTCGTGTTGCGTCTCGCGCCGGGCAAGCGCGCGGCGCTGCAGGTGCGCGACGGCCGCGTGCAGGAAATCGAGACGGTGGGCGGCGTCGTCAACCTGCGGACCGACGACTGAACCCGCGCTGGCTCGGTGCGCGCGGCGCGCATTGTACCGGGCCAATTGCGCCGATTTTGGCTAATCTAGCTGCATATTCCGCAACCGAACGGCCTCGTGCCCGGCTTCCTGTCATGACTGCATCCACTCCCAAGCGCGCGCTGCAAACCCGCATCGTTCAACCCGACGACGTGATCCCGGAAGGGTTCCGTTCGTTCGTACCGCCGGTCGCGCGCGCGTCGACGGTCGTGTTCCCCGATCTCGCGACGATGCGTGCGCTCGTCTGGCACAACGACAACCAGTGGCGCTACGGCCTGCATGCGACGCCGACGTCGCTCGCGCTCGCGCAGCGGCTTGCCGAGATCGAGGGCGGCACGCATGCGCTGCTTCAGCCGTCGGGTCTCGCGGCCATCATGAACGTCTACTTCGGGATCGTGAAAGCCGGCGACGACGTGCTGATTCCGCACAACGTGTATGGGCCGAACGCCGATTTCGGCAACTGGCTCGCGAAGGATTTCGGCATCACCGCGCGCTTCTACGATCCGCTGATCGGCGCCGGCATTGCCGACCTGATCCAGCCGAACACGCAGCTGATCTGGATCGAGGCGCCGGGCTCGGTGACGATGGAAGTGCCGGACGTGCAGGCGATCACGGCAGCCGCGAAGGCGCGCGGCATCGTCACCGCAATCGACAACACGTTCTCGGCCGGGCTCGCGTTCAAGCCGTTCGATCACGGCGTCGACATCTCGGTGCAGGCGCTGACCAAGTACCAGTCGGGCGGCAGCGACGTGCTGATGGGCGCGACGATCACCGCGAACGCGGAACTGCACGCGAAGCTGAAGCTCGCGCGGATGCGCTGCGGCGTCGGCGTGTCGGTCGACGATTGCTCGCTCGTGCTGCGCAGCCTGCCGAGCATGCAGGTGCGTTTCGACGCGCACAGCAAGAGCGCGCTTGCGCTCGCGCAATGGCTGAAGGCGCGGCCGGAGATCGCGGCCGTCTTGCACCCGCAGATCGCCGATTGCCCGGGGCACGCGTCGTTCGTGCGCGATTTCACCGGCGCGGGCGGGCTGTTCTCGGTGGTGTTCGACGAACGCTATAGTGCGGAGCAGGTCGACCGCTTCGTCGAGTCACTCGAACTGTTCGCGATCGGCTGGAGCTGGGGTGGCGCATGCAGCCTCGCGATGCCTTACGACGTCGCGTCGATGCGTCCGGACTGGCCGCATCGCGGCACGCTGGTGCGTTTCTATGTCGGCCTGGAAGACGAAGCCGACCTGCGCGCGGACATCGAGCGCGCGATGCAGGACGTACTTGGCTGATCGCAGGCCGCGAAGGCTCCGCGGAAAAACAAAACGCCGGCGCGATGTTGCATCGCGCCGGCGTTTTTCATTCTGGATTCCGCAGGATCAGAATAGCCGCAGCAGCCCGTCGAGGCCGACGTGATCGAACGCGACCGTCGCCGCGTCGCGCACGACGGGCTTCGCGTGGTACGCGACCGACAGCCCGGCTTCGGCCATCATCTTCAGGTCGTTCGACCCGTCGCCCATCGCGATCGCACGGCGCGGCTCGAGGCCGAGCGACGCGCACGTCTCGCGCAGCAGACGCGCCTTCACGTCGGCGTTCACGATCTCGCCGAGCACCTTGCCGGTCAGCTTGCCGTCGACGATCTCGAGCGTGTTCGCATGCGCGTAGTCGAGGCCGAGGCGCGCCTTCAGACGCTCGGTGAAGAACGTGAAGCCGCCCGACACGAGCAGCGTCTTCATGCCGGCGGCCGTCACGCCGGCGAGCATTTTCTCGGCGCCCGGCGTCAGTTGCAGCCGCTCCTCGTACACGCGTTCGAGCGCGTGCGCGTCGAGCCCGGCCAGCAGCGCGACGCGGCGCGTGAGGCTTTCGTTGAAGTCGCGGATCTCGCCGCGCATCGACGCTTCGGTGATCTCGGCGACCTGCGTTTTCAGCCCGCAGAAATCGGCGATCTCGTCGATGCACTCGATCGTGATCAGCGTCGAATCCATGTCCATCACGGCGAGCCCGAAATCGCCGAGCGAAAGGCCGGCCTCGACGAACGCGAAGTCGAGCGCGTGCGTGCCGCAGTACGCATCGATGTCGAGGCGTTGCGCCGGGTTCGCGTTGTCGATCCGCAGCGCGTGATCGTCGGTCTGCACGATGCGGGTGCCGCGCGACAGCGCGAGCAGCGGTTTGTGATGGGCGTCCGACAGCGGCGCAAGACTCTGGATGACGAGGTTGTGGGTCATGACGGGATGGTTGGGAAGCGAATGAAATGCGTATGCGGCCAACGGGCAGCCGCCTGCCGATGCGGGCCCTGTCCGGCGTCGGGCCCTTGCGTGGCGAACGCGCCATTGTAGCCGGTTGGCCGCACGCGGCGGTCGGGGCGGATCGAAACCGTGCGCGGCGCTGTGGTCACTGCCCGTTCGCGCGATCCCAGTAAGGCGGATCGCCGAAATGCTCGGCCAGGAACGCGATGAAGGCGAGCGTCTTCAGCGGAACGTGCGCGCGGCTCGGGTAGACGGCCCAGATCGCGATGTCTTCCGCGAACGGATAGTCGTCGAGCACCGTGACGAGCGCGCCGCTCGCGAGCAGCGGGCCGACGTCCCAGGTCGACTTGATCGCAATCCCGAAGCCGTCGACGAGCGCTTCGCGGATCGCCTCGCCGTTGCTCGCGACGAGCCGGCCGCCGACCCGCACCGTGAGCGGGCCTTGCGGCGTGGCGAACGACCAGTCGCGCTGGTCGCCGAGGATCACGCACTCGTGCTGCGCGAGGTCGGCCGGATGGCGCGGCGTGCCGTGTTCGGCGAGATACGCGGGCGAGCAGCACAGCACGCGGCGGTTTGTGGCGAGCTTGCGCGCGACGAGCGTCGAATCCTTCAGCGCGCCGAGGCGGATCGCGACGTCGTAGCCGTCGTCGACGAGGTCGACGATCTCGTCCGACAGCCGCAGGTCGAGCGACACAGACGGATAGCGGCGCAGGAACGCGGGAATCACCGGCGCGACATGCTGGCGACCGAACGACGACGACATCGACACCTTCAGCCGCCCGTACGGCTCGGTGCGGCCGTGGCCGACCGACGCGCGCGCGGCGTCGGCGGCCGACAGCAGCGTATCGGCGTGCACCATGAAGACTTCGCCGTCCTGCGTGAGGCTGATGCGACGCGTGGTGCGGTGCAGCAGCCGCGCGCCGAGCTGGCGTTCGAGCTGCGCGATGCGCGA
>NZ_JAAGPB010000177.1:0-16001 GCF_017104585.1 Burkholderia sp. Ac-20392 | reverse complement strand
CGGGCGATACCGCCGGCGCGGGCGGCGTGGCGCGGGCCGTGGCGATGGAGCCGGCGATCAGGGCGAGGGCGAACGGAAGGGCGAGTCGGCGCATGTCGAATCGTTTCAGGAGAGGCGCCGGCTATCGTAGCAGCGGCGCATGACGGCGCGGCGCGTCATCGCCGCGAACGGAACGTCAGCCGCGCGACGAGCGGCCCGTAGAGTTTGGCGACGAGATACAGCAGGCCCATTGCGACGACGTCGGCGGTCAGGCCGAGCTTCACGTCGAGATAGCCTTCGGTCGCCTGGTAGAGCACCGAATCGACCGCGAGCGAGATGGCGGTGCCCGCGACGAAGCACAGCAGCCCCTGCCGGCCGATCGTGCCGATCCACGGCATCGCGTGTGCGACCTTCTTCATCCAGCCGAGGTGCACGAGCTTGGCCGCGAGCCACGCAATCGCGAGGAAGTTCGCGAGCCGCAGCGCGCCGAGGTTCTGCTTGATCGACGGATCGGTCGGGAACGGCTCGATGCGCAGCCGGTAGTACGCGCCGGCCGCGACGATCGCGAGTGCCGCGGCCGTCAGCAGCCAGCCCTGCGGCTTCGGCGCGAGCGTCTGGTAGACGGGCTGGCAGCGCGCGATCACGCCGAACACGAACAGGAACTGCCACGCGAACGGATTGAAGTCCCACGGCGCGCCTTCGACGGTCGGCAAAAAGCGCGCGACGTGCGGCGCCGCGACCCACAGCGACCCGCTGAACGCGAGCAGCAGCCACGGCTGCGTGCGTGCGAGCGGCAGCGCGAGCGGGACGAGCAGCGCGAAGAACGCGTACATCGGCAGCACCGACGCCAGGTAAGGCTGGCGGCGGAACAGCAGGATGTCGCGCAGCGCGGCGAGCGGCTTGTGAAGCAGGCCGTCGAGATCGTTGGTCGGCATGTTCGGGCCGTCGATCGCGAACGCGTTCAGCGCGGCCGTGATCAGCAGCATCAGGCCGGCCGTCACGAGGAACGCACGGTAGATCTCGAACGCGCGCCGGATGAAGCGCTGGCGCGCGGCGGCTTCATCGTGCCGCTCGGCGAGCGAGTTGTACGCGATCGCGGTGGCGAAGCCGCCGAGGAACACGAAGACTTCGGCCGCGTCGCACAGCGCGTACGCGTGCAGCGTGACGCGCGACAGGATGCTGCCGCCGATGTGGTCGACGACGATGACGAGCAGCACGAGGCCGCGGAAGAAATCGAGCTCGGCGTAGCGGCCGGCCCGGGCCGGTGCGGTCATCGGACCGCCTCCCGGCGCGGGCCGCGGGCGCGGCCGGCATGCGCCGCGCATGAATCGGGGTGAAGCATGACTTCGTGAAGAAATGACGAACGGATGCGCATTGTGCCACCGATGTGGCGCACACCGGGTTTACGCGGATGGTCGTCCGTCCTGCCGCTGCCGATAAGCCGGGTCAGGCAGTCTGCGCATCGGGGCAGTTGGACGAGCGCAACGGTTTGCGCCGGGTTCACTTACCCCGATGGACGGACGGTTTGCGACGTGACACCATTTTGACCTCACGCGGCCGCACACCGCGTCGTCCGCCCTGCGGGCCACACATACAACAGACCAAACATTCGCCGGGCGCTCGACCATGCCCGGCCCCCGGCTCCGGAGATCCGTCATGAAGAAGCACGTCATTTTTACCGCCGCGCTGGCCGCTTTTGCCGCGCCGGTCTTCGCCCAGAACAGCGTGACGCTGTACGGTGTGATCGACGAAGGCTTCAATTACACGAACAACGTGAACGTCAATGGGGTCGGAAAATCGAATTACCAGCTCGCGAGCGGCTATGCGCAGGGCAGCCGCTGGGGCCTGAAGGGCAGCGAGGATCTCGGCGGCGGGCTGAAGGCGATCTTCACGCTGGAAAACGGTTTTGACGTGAACAACGGCCGGCTCGGCCAGGGCGGCCGCATGTTCGGCCGCCAGGCGTTCGTCGGGCTGAGCGCGCCGCGCTTCGGCACGCTGACCTTCGGCCGCCAGTACGACTCGGTGGTCGACTATCTCGCGCCGCTCACCGCCAACGGCAACTGGGGCGGCACGCTGTTCTCGCACCCGTTCGACAACGACAACACGGACAACTCGTTCCGCGTCAACAACACGGTCAAGTATGCGAGCGCTGACTGGAACGGCCTGACGTTCGGCGGCACGTACAGCTTCAGCAACAGCACCGGCTTCTCGAACAACCGTCAGTACAGCCTCGGCGCGCAGTACTCGCTGGCCGGGCTGCAGGTTGCGGCTGCGTACCTGCAGGCGAACAACCCGGGTGTCGGCAGCGCGGGCGCGATCTCGGCGGACGACGCGAACTTCGTCGCCGAGCGCCTGCGGATCTTCGGCGGCGGCATCAACTACACGTTCGGCCCGGCCACGGTCGGCTTCGTCTACACGAAGACGGACGTGAAGAACCCGGTGTCGACCGTCTACCTGCCGGCTTCGACGTTCGCCGGCCTCGGGCTGACCGCGACGAAGTTCCAGAACTTCGAGATCAACGGCAAGTACCAGCTCACGCCCGATTTCTATCTCGGTGCGCAATACGTGTACACGGACGGCAAGTACGATGCCGCGGCCGGGTCGTTCAAGCCGAAATACCACACGGTCGGCCTGATGGCCGACTACAGCCTGTCGAAGCGCACCGACGTGTACCTGCAGGGCGCATGGCAGAAGGTGGCCGGCGACAAGACCGGCACGGCGGCCGACGGCGGTTACGTGGTCGGCACGGACGGCCCGTCGGCGTCGTCGAACCAGTTCGCGGTGCGCGCCGCGATCCGCCACAAGTTCTAAGGTTCTGGGCGGGCGGTGCCGGGGCGAGTGCGCCGGCGCCTGCCGTCAATCCGCCCGGGGCGTGGCGCCGAGCGTTTCCGCGAGCCAGTCGACGAAGATCCGCACGCGCGGCGCGAGATGCCGGCCGGTCGGAAACACCACCGACACGGGCAGCGGCTCGGCATTCCATTCCGGCAGCACCTCGACCAGCGAGCCGTCGGCGAGCAGCGGCCCGAGCCCTTCGCGCGGCGCCTGGATCAGCCCGAGGCCCGCGAGACAGCACGCGAGATACGCCTGCGAGCTGTTGACCGACACGACGCTGCGCATCTTGACGGCGTGCAGCTGGCCCGAATCCATATCCGCATATTCCCAGTCCAGCTCGCGGCCCGTGCGGCTCGAGAAATAGCCGACCGCGACGTGGTCCGGCAGCTCGTCCGGTGAGCGCGGCGTGCCGTGCCGCTCGAGATACGCGGGCGCCGCGCAGTTGATCTGCGCCAGTTCGCCGATGCGCCGCGCGACGAGCGACGTATCGGACATCGCACCCACCCGCACCGCGCAGTCGATGCCGTCGGCGACGAGGTCGACGAAGCGGTCGGTCGTGCCGATCACCACGCGCAGGTCGGGGTAGCGCGCGTGGAAACCCGGTAGCGCCGGAATCACCTGGTTCAGTGCGAAGCGCTCGGGCAGGTCGACGCGGATCGCGCCGCGCGGCATCGTGCCGGCATCCTCGAACAGCGTTTCCGCATCGTCCAGGTCGGCCAGCAGCCGCATGCAGCGCTCGTAATAGGTCGCGCCTTCGGCCGTCAGTGCGACGCGCCGCGTCGTGCGCTGCAGCAGGCGGACCTTCAGGTGCTTTTCCAGATACTGGACGGCGTTGCTGACCGTCGGGCGCGGCAGTTGCAGCTGTTCGGCCGCTTTCGTGAAGCTGCCGAGATGGGCGACGCGCGCGAAGATGCGCATTGCTTGCAGATGATCCATGCGGGGCGGGTGCGTGGGTGGAGGGGGCAGGCTCCATTGTTAATCAGCGTCGAATGGTTTGGTTGAGTGTTTCGCGTTTATCGCGTGTCGCGATGCGTCCAGAATCCGGCCTGTTCATTCATCACTCAAGGAAACGGACATGGAAACGCGTGAACTGGGCCGCACGGGCCCGCGGGTGTCGGCCATCGCGCTTGGCTGCATGGGGATGTCGGACTTCTACGGGCCGGCCGATCGCGACGAAAGCATCGCGACGCTGCACACGGCGCTCGACCACGGCATCACGATGCTCGACACCGGCGATTTCTACGGGATGGGCGACAACGAGATGCTGATCCGCGATGCGCTGCGCGGCCGGGCGCGCGACCAGGTGCTGATCAGCGTGAAATTCGGCGCGCTGCGCGATCCGTCCGGCGGGTTTGCCGGCTACGACGCACGGCCGGTGGCGATCCGCAACTTCGTCGCGTACTCGCTGAAACGGCTCGGCACCGACTACATCGACATCTACCGGCCGGCGCGCGTCGATCCGGCGGTGCCGATCGAGGAGACGATCGGCGCGATCGCCGATCTCGTGAAGGCCGGGTACGTACGCCACATCGGCCTGTCGGAAGCCGGCGTCGACACGATCCGCCGCGCGGCGGCCGTCGCGCCGATCTCCGACCTGCAGATCGAGTATTCGCTGCTGTCGCGCGGCATCGAGGCCGGGATCCTGCCCGCGTGCCGCGAACTCGGGATCGGCGTGACGGCCTACGGCGTGCTGTCGCGCGGGCTGCTGGGCGGACGCTGGAGCACGGCGCGGGAAGGCGAGCGCGATTTTCGCGGGGCGAGCCCGCGCTTCCAGGGCGAGAACCTCGCGCACAACCTCGCGCTCGTCGACGCGCTGCGTGCGATCGCCGACGAGAAGGGCAGCAACCCGGCGCAGGTCGCGATCGCGTGGGCGCTGTCGCGCGGCGGCGATATCGTGCCGCTGATCGGCGCGCGCAAGCGCACGCAGCTTCAGGATGCGCTGCAGGCGGCAGAGATGCAACTAACGGTCAATGACATCGCTCGCATCGAAGCGGCGGTTCCCGCCGGGGCGGCTGCCGGTGAGCGTTATCCGGCCGCACAGATGGCGCACCTCGATAGCGAGCAGGGGCAGGGGTCATCTCACGGGGACTGATCGGCCCGGGATCGTTTTTTGTGTCGGAGCAGGCCCGGTATTCGGCTCGAATCCGGGGGCCGGGCGGGGTTCGGCAACCCGGATGGTGGTGCATGGCCGGCGCCGCCCGGGTTGACACCGGCGGCGCGTGTTTCGCCGGCTCGCGCGCGACGGCACCCCGGCACCCCGGCACCCCGGCACCCCGGCACCCCGACACCCCGACACAATCACGCCACCGCCCCATCCGGCAAGCCCTAGCCAGCCTCAGGCAAAGCCAGATGGCGGGCGGCGCGATCGAGGTTCACCATCGGCGCCGTACTCAACCGGACGGAATGCCTTTCATGCACATTCATACGCTGACGATCATCGCGGTGGTTTTCCTGCTGGCCGGCGCGGTCAAGGGGATGATCGGGCTCGGGCTGCCGACGATCGCGATGGGGCTGCTGACGCTCGCGATGCCGCCGTCGGCCGCCGCGAGCCTGCTGCTCGTGCCGTCATTCATCACCAACGTGTGGCAGTTATGGCTCGGCCCGTCGTTCGGGCCGCTGCTGCGTCGCCTGTGGCCGCTCCTCGTCGGCCTGACGATCGGCACGCTGACGGGCGGGCTGCCCGCACTCGCGGCCGGAAGCACCTGGACGCATGCGGCGCTCGGCGTGGTGCTGATCCTCTACGGGCTGTGGGGGCTGGCCGCCGCGCGGCTGCCCGCGCCGGGCCGCCATGAAAAATGGCTGTCGGCCGTGGTCGGCTACCTGACGGGTGTCGTGACGGCCGCGACCGGCGTGTTCGTCGTGCCGGCCGTGCCGTACCTGCAGGCGCTGCGGCTGTCGAAGGACGACCTGATCCAGGCGCTCGGGCTGTCGTTCACCGCATCGACGATCGTGCTCGGCCTGCAGTTGCGCGTGACGGGCGCGCTGGAGACGGTCGATCTCGGCGTGTCGGCGCTCGCGCTCGTGCCGGCGCTGGCGGGCATGGCCGGGGGGCAGTATGCGCGCCGCGTGATGAGCGAGAAGGCGTTCAAGCGCTGCTTCTTCGTCGGGCTGATCGCGCTCGGCGCGTATATGGCGGCGTCGGGGTGGCTGTGAGCGGGCCTCGCTGGCGAGCGTGATGCCCGCCCGCTGTCCGTGACGCTCCCGAAGCCGGTTTCGACAGCAACCGGCTTCGGGAGCATTCACCGGACGCGGGTCACACAGCTCAGGCCGGGTCGGCGTACTTCAGCGTCCACCCGAACGTGCGGGTCGCGCCCGCGCCGAGTGCAAACGGCTTCGTCGTACAGGCGAAGTTCGAATGCAGCTGACCGATCGGCGTCGTCGACAGCGGATTCGTCGTGCCGTTCGCCGTGTCGAAGGCGGACAGCGCGCAGTTGTCGAACCCGGACGCCGCATAGCCGGTCGCGGCGCTGTTCGCGTACGTGACCGACACCCCGTCGCCATTCGCCTGCGTCGATGCGAAATCCGCGAACGACGTGAAGTCCGTCTCGACCGACAGGTTGCCGGTGAGCGTGCCCGTACTCAGCGTGTCGCTGCGTGCGACCGAGCCGTGCGCGAACGTCAGCACCGTATGCACCTGCAGGTCGAGATCGGTCGTGTATGCCGCGTTCTTCGACGCGAGCCGGAACTTCGCGGTATCGAACGACACGATCACCTGGCCGTTGCTTTGCTGGACGTTCAGGTTCTTGTAGTACGTGACGGGAATGTAGGTCTTCCCGTTGTACGACACCTGCGGCACCAACAGCGCGTAGCCGAGATCGGTCGTGCCGTAGATCAGCTTGTCGGAGAACGGCACCGGGTAGTACGGCGTGTACGAGTTGTAGTCGGGCGCCTGGCTGAGGTTCAGGTTGATCACGCGCCGGCCGTCGCGCACGGTGACGAGCGCCGCACTGTACGGATGCGCGGTGTCGCCCGGCTGGTTGTACCAGGTGAGCGTGTAGTGCGGCAGCGCGTCGAGCCACGTGTTGTAGTCCGCATCGGCCATCGGCGTCTTGCCGCCGAAGCCGAGCTTGTTCCACCACGCGTTCACGTACAGGTACTGGTGCAGCAGGCTGAAGTTCTCGCCCATCACGCGTGGCTTGCCGCGATACGCGTCCGTGCCGCGGCCCTTGACCCACATGTTCACCGACGGCGTTGGCAGCGACGGGTCGTACCAGTAGGTGTCGAACCGGTGCGCGGCCTGGTAGATGAATGCATACGCAACCTGTTTCTCCTGGTCGGTCAGCACGCCGGCATTGGCCGCGGCGGTCAGCACTTCCATGAACGCCGAATCGCCGTACGGGCCGATCGAGCGGCCGTAGTTGAAGCCCTGGCCGTTCGCGTTCAACTGCGGCAGGATCAGGTCGACCGACTTGCGCAGATAGCCCTTCAGCTCGGGGGTGAGGTTCGCCTCGTTGCCCATCTCGAACGTGCGCTCGGTCACTTCGCCGATCAGCAGCGTGCTGTAGCGGTCGAAGCGCGCCTGGTCATAGTAGGTCGTGTGCGTGTTCGACGCTTCGTCCGAGAACCCGCCCGACGAGTCGTTGCGGATATGGTTCGTGAGCGTGTACAGCAGCGCATCGCGCGCGCCCATCGTCGCGACCGACGGATCGGTCTTCGAGGCAAACGACGGGCTGCTCCAGCCGAGCTTCTGGCGCAGCCCCGCAATTCCGTAGGACACCGCATAGTAGTTCTGCGCGGTGTTGAGCGATGCGATGTCGATCGGCGTGCCGGCCGCGGGGCACGTATCGGTCTTGCCGCTCGCATCGGGGCCGAACATGTCGCAGAAGGTGAGCCGCTGCTGCAGTGTCGCGAGCATCGCGTCGCTGAAGACTTCGTTGAGCATCCCGTGCGCCTTCAGGTTGTTCAGCGCGACGAGGTAGTAGTACTCGCCCCACGACGTATTCGCATACGTGTAGTTGCTGCCCGACTGCGCCATCATCGCGGTCGTGATCGTCTGGTACGTCGCGAGGTAGCTCGCGTACTGCGGATCGTTCTTCGACTTCATGTCGATCAGGATGTACGACAGGCCGAGCGCGAGCTTGCCCGGCAGGAATTTGTCGCCGGTGTTCGTGTCGAGCACGTGGACCGGCGTGCCGTCGCCGAGGTCCATCACGACTTGCGTGAAGTCGGGCGATTTCCGGATCAGGTCGAACAGCGCGCGCATCTGGCCCATCATCGTGACCGGAATGGTCGTGCCGGCCGGCACGCTGGTGTCGGGCGCGCCGTAGACGAGCGCCTGCAGCGAGTTCGACGCGAGCGACGGTGTCGTGGACGGGGGCGGCGAAGATGACGGCGGCGTATCGGTCACGTCGTTGCCGCCGCAGGCGCTGACGAACAGGACGGAAAGGGCGCTGAGCGCGGCGCCGAGCGCGAATCTGCTGCGCGGATGCATTGTGTCTCCAGTTTTGAATAATGATGAAGGCCGGGCGGGTGTGGCCGTTGCCGCGCTCGATGCCCGTACCTGGCCGCCGTCCTGCAACCCTGATCCCTGAAGACGGACGGCCTGAATCACCTGTCGAGCGGGCAAGCGTTCTCCCTGCACGGGCCGTGACCGGCGTCGCGCGGATGCGATGGAAAACGTTTTCCAAATTTAGGCAGCGATCGGCGTGATGTCAATGAACTTTCACGCCGGACGGGGCGGGAGAAACCCGGATAGTGGAACGGAGGGAGTGGTGCGTGAGATTGGGATGTCGCGGAAATTACCGGGATTTTTTACGGATGAGATGAGGTTGAGGCGTGGGATGTCGACGCGGAAGCGGCGAGCAGAAGGGCTAGACGGCGATGCGCGCTCGCCGGAGATTGAGAGAAAACGTTATCCATAAGGATCGGTGTGAATTCGACGGACATCGGGGCGCGAGGGCGACAGGCAGCCAGGCCGTTCCGGCAAGACTAAAGCTGTGCCTCGATCGCCGCCTTGTCGATCACCGACCAGACCTGGCAGATCTTGCCGTCATGAAATTCGTAGAACACGTTCTCGCAGAACCTGACTTTCCGGCCGTCGACGGCGAGCCCCATGAACGTCCCGCTCGGCGAACATGCGAAGCGAAGCCGGCATGCGATGCGCGGCGGCTCGCACACGAGCAGCTGGATGTCGAAACGGAGATCGGGAATGTCGCGGAAGTCCTGTTCCAGCATCGCGCGATAACCGGCGAGGCCGAGCGGTCGGTCATTGTGGATCACGTCGGCGCAGACGTATTCGTCGAGCGCCGGCCAGTCTTGCCGGTTCAGACAGTCGATGTAGGCGCGGTAGCGGGTGGCAAGATCGGTGTCGGTCATCGTTGCTTGTCCTGGGGTATCGACGGGCGGTGTGGCGTATCGCGCCGCGGCGAACAGCGACGCCCTAGCGGGTTTGTCCGTGGCGGTTTTCCCGGTCGGTCGCATGCGGCAGCTTCAGCGCGTCGAGTATCCGGCATTCGACGGCCGGCCAGTCGCGGTCGCCGTTTTCGATCGACAGCTTGTCGAGCGGCAACTGATCGAACAGTGCATCGGTCAGTCGACGGTAGTCGCGGTACAGCGCGATCAGCCCGTCGAGACCGGTGAACCCGCGCCGCACGCAGTACGGCGCGGCCAGTTTCCAGCGAGTCTGATAGGCGACCCAATCGTCGCCGCGCTCGGCACAGACAGTGCGGATGGCTGCGTCGATGTCGCGCTGCCAGAAGTAGATGACCAGCGGCGCGAGCGGAGCTATCGTGCGGGCGAGTTCGCGCACGTACGTTTCGATCAGTGCCGGGTCGCCTTCCATCAGGAGCAGGTGGGTCAGGTCGCCGTGAAAGAGTTGCCCGTCCAGCACGGTTATCGTGTTGCCGCGCAGCGCGTCGGCGACGAACGTCGCCCATCGCGCGAGCGCGCGCCCGGCAAGTTGCGCGGCCGTTGCGTCGCGCCAGGGCTCGAACCAGTGTTCGAGTTCGTCGGTGGCCCGCACGGGATGAGGTGCGGTCCGTTCGTGAATCGCCACGGCGTCGCGTCCGGCGACCGTCAGGTGCTCGGCGATGAAGCGCATCGCGGTCGACTTGCCGGAACCCATCACGCCCTCGACGATCACCAGCCGGCGAGCAGGAACGAGGGAAGAGTCGCGGGTGGCGGGCATCGTGTCGGAGCGGGTGGATGCATGGAAACCTGTACGAGGCTTAATTTCGCAAACAAGACGCGAACTACTCTGCTCCATCCGGTGAGTATTCCGGACGGTGGTGCGTACCTGCTGATGCACACGGTGTGCATGACGCGGTTGGGTGTTCCGCGAGATCCCGGTTGCATCAGTCTTGATTCATCAGGTACCTGCCGAATGGTCGAAGATGAGGCATGTGGTGCTTGCATGCGCATACAGCTTGCCGTCCGGCCCGACAATGCGCCCCTCAGCCGTGGCCACTTGCCGCCCGACATGAATCACTTTGCCTTCCGCTCGCACGATGGGTACTTGATCATTCAGGGCGCGCACCATGTTTACCTTGAGCTCCAGCGTGGTGTAGCCCTTGCCGGCGGGCAGCATCGTGTGCACTGCGCAGCCTACTGCGGAGTCGAGCAACGTGGCAAACCAGCCGCCATGCACGGTGCCGAGCGGGTTGTAGTGGCGGCGCTGCGGTCGCCCCTGGAAGATTGCCGTGCCAGGCTCCATGTGGATTGGCAGGAAATCCATCGGTTCGCCGATCGGCGGCGGTGCCAGTTCTCCTGCGAAGATTGCCTCGAACATCTCCATCCCCGAGCGGGCAAAGACTTGCCCCTTGGGGTCTGCATCAGGCGCAATCAGGCGTGCGCGTACTCTCGCTTCGTCTGCATCCCACCGAGCCATCGTCTCATTTGCATCCACAGACATCTTCCTTCTCCAAAGATCATAAAGTAGACAACACTTGTAGATACAATACTTGCAGGTACAATATTCTGCATGAAGAATATCACCAAGCCAACGGGATGCACCAACCTGAAGTTGCGCCAGCTCACTCGAGTCGTGACGCGCCACTACGATCACTATGTCACCGAGACGGGGCTCAAGAGCACTCAGTACGCGTTGCTCACGTATGTGGTCAAGGTTGGCCCCGTCCAGCCAGGCGATCTGGCTCGACACATGAAGATGGACGCGTCGACGTTGACGCGTAACCTGCAGCCGTTGACCGCGCAGGGCTACCTGGAGCTTCGCGCGGGTAAGGACGCGCGTAGCCGCTTGGTCGACGCAACGGCGGAAGGTCGTGCCAAACAGGCCGAAGCTCAGCGCGCCTGGAAAGCAGCGCAGGTAGCACTCAATAAGCGGTTGGGCGACGAACGCGTTGCCGCGTTGCACGACCTGCTCGACGGGTGCATTGCATGTCTCGATGAAACCCCTTCTGCGGATATCCCGCACTGACCTTGTGCGAGCAGACTCGTCTGCGCCATCGGATCAGTCCGGCACCGCATCGTTCTTGCCGTACAAGGTCGAGAACTTGCCAAGAAGGCTCGAGGATGTGTTTTCGGATAGTTTTCGTGAACTGACGGAGCACGTGATCATTCCGTGACAGGTTTAACTTCAAACAGGATGTCGATATGACCCAAGCACTGTTCTCGCCGTTGCGCCTTGGCCCGTTCGCACTCGCCCATCGCGTGGTGATGGCTCCGCTCACACGCATGCGCGCTGCCGAACCCGGCAACACCCCGCATGCACTGAACGTGGAGTACTACCGTCAGCGTGCCACGGACGGCGGCCTGATCATCACCGAAGGCTCGCAAATTTCACCAACAGGTCAGGGGATGCCCGCGACACCGGGTATCCACAGTCCGGAACAGGTCGAAGGGTGGAAGGCGGTTACGCAAGCGGTGCATGCCAAAGGTGGCCTGATATTCATGCAGCTCTGGCACGTAGGTCGCATCTCGCATTCGTCGCTCTTGAATGGCGAGCAACCGGTCGCTCCCTCTGCGATCGCGGCGCCGGGCAATGCATTTACTGCCACGTTCGAGAGGGTGCCGTTTGAGATCCCGAGGGCGCTGGACACAAAGGAAATTGCTTCGCTGGTCGACGACTATGCGCAGGCAGCGCGCAACGCACTCGAAGCCGGATTCGACGGTGTGGAGATTCATGGCGCCAACGGCTACCTGCTTGAACAGTTTTTGCAAAGCCGGAGCAATCACCGTACAGATGCATACGGCGGCTCGATCGAAAACCGGTGCCGCATCGTGCTAGAGGTGGCCGAGGCCGTGTCGGCTGTATTCGGGGCCGACCGCGTCGGCATCCGCCTGTCTCCTTTTGGCGTAGCCAATGGCAGTGGAGAAGACGCGCCACTGCCGCTGTATTCCCATCTCATCGAACACCTGGCGCGCCTGGACCTCGCGTATCTGCATCTGATCGAACCTCGGGCGAGTGGCGCGGGGCAGGCCGACGTCGACCACCAGAACGTACCATTCGCTTCAGAGTTGTTCCGTCCGCACTGGCCTAATGTATTGATCGCGGCCGGAAACTACACTCCGGCCACCGCGGGGGCAGTGATCGGAGCGGGGCGCGCGGATGCCGTCGCGTTTGGGCGTTTGTTCATCGCCAATCCCGATCTGCCCGAACGCGTACGCCTGGGCGCGAGCCTCAATGCCTACAACCGGCCAACTTTTTACGGCGGTGGCGCAGCCGGCTACACCGACTATCCGGCCTTGGGTGAGACTGCCGGTGCCTGAAACGTCAAGGCTCACGTGCCCTTGGCTTTAACGCCGCGGTCCCCGTTACAGTACGCGATGGTGGGGACCGTGCGGCCTCAAGGCCATAGCCGACCACGACCTCGGCCTATCAATTCGGTTCGCCGGAAAATGCGGTGCAAATACCCGCGCACAAAGAACATTCCTCTTGAATCCCGGTCGCTTCGACTGACGACGAAACGAGCGGGATGCCAATAACCGGCAGGTTACCGAGCCGTCGCGTCCCCCGACAAGAACGCAACGAACTCGCGCGTGTACTTCGGCAGCGCATCGAACGACCGCGCACACAGCTTCAGCCTGCGGTGGCTCCACGCATCGGACAGCTCGACGAGCCGCACGTCCATCGTCTGCATCGCGCGCTCGGCCGCATGGCGCGACACGATGCCGATGCCCACGCCGCTCGCGATCACGCGGCAGATCGCATCGAAACTCTTCAGTTGCACGCGATAGCGGATCCGCTTGCCGAGCGCGCGCGCCTGGTCGGCGAGATGCACCTGCAGTGCGCTGCCGTCGGTGAGGCCGATGAAGTCGGCATCGGCGATCGAGTCGAACGCGACCTTGCCGCGCGACGCGAGCGGATGCGCGGCCGGCACGACGACGATCAGCCAGTCCTCGCGGAACGGCTTCTGTTCGAGCCCGCCGAGCCCGACCGAATCGGCGACGATGCCGACCTCGGCCGTCTTGTTGCGGATCGCATGCACGATCTCCTGGCTCGAACGCTCCTCGACGCTGATCGACAGCTTCGGATGTAGCGGCAGGTAGTCGGCCAGCGCGTCGGGCAGGTATTCGCTCAGCGACGCCGTGTTGCACAGCAGCCTGATGTGCCCGCGCAGCCCCTGGCCGTATTGCTGCAGCTCGCCGCGCATGTGGTCGATCTGCTGCAGCACGGTGCGCGCGTGGTGTTCGAGCGCGCGGCCCGCATCGGTGGCCTGCGCGCCCGACTTGGTCCGGTGCAGCAGCGGCACGCCGAGCTCGTCCTCCATGCCGCGGATGCGCTCGCTCGCGGCCTGCAGCGTGATGTGGGTCCGCTCGGCGCCGCTCGTGATCGTGCCGGCCTCGCAGATGTTCAGGAAGAGCCGCAGGTCGGTCAGGTCGAAGCGCATGATGGGGGGCGATCGTATTGGAATGGCCGATAAGTTAGCAGGGAACGGCCGCCGAGGTCTCAGGCGCAGCTTGAGGCCCGATTCGCCGGTTCCGCATTTTCGGGGCGCGATCGATGGCGGATCATGGCCGCACATCAACCGGGGAGCCTGTCATGCGGATCGATCCGTCGTGGAGCGTGTCGTTCAAGATCGCGTTGCACGTGCTGTTCCTGTGCATCGGCATCGCGTGGGCCTGTTCCGAACTCGCCGCGTGGTTGCGTTGAACGTTGCGGCGGGTGCGCGCCGCCGTGGGCGGCGGTCGCCGCTTCGCATCTATTGAAACAAATTCGTCATAGTTTCTTGAGACGAAAATTCTTCCGCTTTCCTGCAAAAAGACCATCAAGTTTTTCTGAATCGGACCGTATTACCGGTAGTGAATGCCGGCCGGCGTCCGGTTCGTGATCGTTTGTCATCATTGTTTGCATCCGGTTACACGTCGGCCGTTCCGTTTTTGAGATGCTTGAAAGATTGTCAAACCGGAGTCGGATCGTCCATGAAAACGCGCGAGATTCACCGCAACGCGGCGTGGCTGCCAGGCCTGGCAGCCGTGCTCGTCATGGCCGGTTGTGCAAGCACGCAGTCCGTTCCGCCGAGCGACACGCTGGCGGGACAGCCGTCGCCGTCGAGCCAGCCCAGTGCTGCGCCGTCGGCCGCCACACCGCCGCCGGCGCCGATTCTCGTCGCGCAGAAGTACGTCGTGAAGCGCGGTGATACGCTGACGGGCATCGCGTCCTCGAACGGCTGCAGCATGGCCGACCTGCGCACCTGGAACAAGCTGGGCGCGAACGGCAGGCTGCGCATGGGGCAGGTGCTGCGCATCGTCAAGCCGCAGCCGTTGCCGCCGCCGGGCGCGGCCGGCACGCAGGTGGCCGCATCGTCGGCGTCGAGCAATGGCGCAGGGAGCAACGCGGCAGCCGCGCAGGCCACCGCGTCGAATGCGAGCGACCGACAGGTCGTCAAGGAAACGAAGCGGCATGCGGGCGGTGTCGCACTCAAGTGGCCCGCGAGCGGCAAGATCGTCGACGGGTTCCGGCCGGGGCAGAACCGCGGCATCCAGATCGCCGGCCGGCCGGGCGACCCGGTCCGCGCCGCGGCCGACGGCCGCGTGATGTACGCGGGCACCGGCCTGAACGATTACGGCAGCCTGATCATCGTCCAGCACAACGCGGATTTCCTGACCGCCTATGCGCACAACCGCAAGCTGCTCGTGAAGACCGGCGACATCGTGCGCCAGGGCGACGAGATCGCCGAGATGGGCGACCTCGACAACTCGCGTGTCGCGCTGCTGTTCGAAGTGCGGCGCGACGGCAAGCCGGTCAATCCGATGCCGTATCTGCCTTCGTCGCAAGGGTGAAGCAGGGCCGTTTCGCTGGAACGTGGCGGCGGTCGCTGCTACGCTAGGGTCTGTTCATGCGAGTCCCGCGCTTCGCGGGGCCGACGGTCGTCTTTCGGGGATGCGCGGCGTATGCCGTCGCGAGCCGGCCGCCGGCGTGAACGGGTGCGCTTCTTCAGGGCGCGCCCGCGTTGCTTCGTGCCACCGATTCCGACAGAACACACCACATTCATGGAACACTCTCCGACACGCCGCTCGCTGTTGCTTGCCGCCGTTGCCGCGCCGTTCGTTGCAGCGTGCAGCTCCGCGCCGGTCGCCGACCAGGGGCGCGCCCATGCCGCCCAGGCTGAATTGACCGCGCTCGAGAAGGCTTCGAATGGCCGGCTCGGCGTCGCCGCGCTCGATACGTCGAACGGCGTGCGCATCGCGCACCATGCGCGCGAGCGCTTCCCGCTGTGCGGCACCTATGCGGTCGTCGCGGCTGCCGCGATGCTCGCGCGCGGCTCGCTCGACGCGTCGCTGCTGCCGCGCCGCATCCTGTACCGCCGCTATGAAATCGTGTCGGGCTCGCCGATCACGGAAAGCCACGTCGACACGGGCATGACGATCGAGCAGCTGTGCGTCGCGATGCTGCAGTCGGGCGACAAGGGCGCCGGCAACCTGCTGATGGGTGTGCTCGGCGGCCCGCAGGCGGTCACGGCGTTCGCGCGCGCGAGCGGCGCCACGTCGTTCCGCCTCGATCACTGGGAACCCGAACTGAACAACGCGGCGCCCGGCGACGAACGCGATACTTCGACGCCGGTCGAGATGGTCGACACGCTGCAGCGGCTGCTGCTCGGCAACACGCTGCAGGAGCCGCAGCGCACGCAGCTGACGGAATGGATGGTCGGCGGCGCACGCGGCGCGACCGGCATCGCGGCGGGCGTGCCGCCCGGCTGGCGCATCGCGGACAAGGCCGGCACGGGCAGTTACGGCACGACGACCGACGTCGCGGTGCTGTGGCCGCCGTCGCGTGCGCCGATCGTGATGGC